>DAOVMD010000441.1 GCA_030630935.1 Candidatus Mcinerneyibacteriota bacterium
AGCAATTGCTGCGCAAGTAAAAATGAATAATGAAAAATGAAGGGGGTAAAACCCCATTGCTATGCCTAATAATAATACTTTTCAAAGTACTAACCTTCACACCAGTCCAGTTTGGACTGGTGCATCATTAAAGATGATAATGTTTTTGTATTTATATATAACAATGCTTTTATTTAGAGATAGAAGTGCTTAAAGGAACAATAGAATGCGATTTTTACCACGCCCTGACCATATGAATTTAATCCTCCCGAATGAAAGGATTATGAAAATAATAAAAAAAGCATCAGGAAAATCAGAGATAGTTAAATTTTACTTTATTGGAGCAAATATAAAAACATTAGATTGCCGCGGTCAAGCTCTTTGAGCTTTCCCTCGCAATGACAAATTAAGGTTTTTCAGACAGCCTCCACGTGGTTCATTACCTATCCCCCATTCAAATCACAAACTAACTCTCTTCCCTTTCTTTAGTTCTTTGGACGAGTAGTATGTTCCGCGCCAAATAATTCCTTTTCTTTTCCAGCCTAACCATGCTGCCCGAAAATTTGCGTATGTAATAAATGGAATTCCTAAAGGAATGAAAAATGCAGGTAAGATAGGTCTATTCGTCCACCTATTAAGCATGCTCGAAGTTAGGATTGCGAGAAATACTGTTGCAAACCCTAAATAATTTAAATATGGAATCCTGAATGGTATGAACATTAAAAATGGAGATAACTCCATTAATGTCCAAAATATATTTTTCAAAGATAAAATAACAGCACTGAAATTTCCCATTGTAGAAAAGGTTGCTCTTTCGCTGCTTACAATTAAGTTCTTAATTGAAGGATGGAACAAAAGTCCAATTCGTTTCCGACCATTAACAAATTTAGAATTCATTCCTGCTCGCTTCATTAATTTTCCCAGGGCAACATCATCTGCGATATCCATTTTCAAATATTCAAAACCTTCTGTCCTCTCAAATGATTCTCTTCTTACCAGGTTAAATGCACCAACTCCAATATATGCTCTTGATTTAGGATTATTCACTTTCCAGGCTTGCAATCCAGCTAAAAAGAGTCTGCCAAATATTGTGTAAATAACCTCAACAATGAAATTTGGTGCCCATAATTCCGGAATTGCAGAGAGATGATCAACAAAATTCGCTTCACAATATGCAATTATTTTCTTTAATGTCCCAGGTTCATAATGAACATCCGCATCACTGAAAAGGAGATACTCCCCTTTTGCCTGTTCAAGTCCTTTTTGCTGCGCATGAACTTTACCAAGCCAGCCTTTGGGAAGTTCAGTGATTGTTAATGCCTTTATCCTTTTATCTTCAAGGGCTATTCTATCGATTATCTCACCGGTACAATCAGTAGAACGGTCATTAATAATAATTAATTCAAGATTTGGATAATCTTCTTTTAACCTTTTCCGGACAGATGCTTCAATTGTAGTCTCTTCATTACATGCAGGAATTATTAATGATAACATTGGCCAATTAGAAAGTTCAGGGTCAGTGAACTCGTCAATAACCGGAACTTCTTTAATTATTTTCAACACACTAAAGAAGAAAACTAACCACATTAAAAAACCGACTATAAAATAAACGGATAAAATAGTATTTATAATTGACATTCCAAACATATTAACTTCTTTTCATATTTACTTCATTGGTTTTCCGGAAACTTAACTTTGTCATTGCGCATCGTAGCGAATCAATAACAATTCAGGCGTTTTTAAAAGGGAGCTTGCCCTGCAAGCAGGGTCTATAAAAGGGGTTTGATGCCCCTAGATTGCCGCGCTCTGCTCGTGACTGGAGCAAAGCGTAAGTCATCCCGTTTTTTCGGGACAATGACATTCAAGAGTTCTTTCCCTGCAAGCAGGGTTTACAAAGGGAGCCTTGCTCCCAGATTGCCACGTCACTTCGTTCCTCGCAATGACAAATAACGGTTTATCAAACTACATATATCAAATTCTTTTCCAGAGTTTTTTAGCAAGCTCGTTACTTTTCTTGTAGATTGCTTTAGTATTCAAGTTCAGATTCAGCAGACCATTTTCCATTAAGACTTTCCCATTACAGATAGTTGTTAAAGTTCCCGAATTAGAAATCCCGAATAGGAAATGCCCAATCACATTATCTTTTGAAATTGGAGTCGGAGGAATATAATCTTTAATGATCACATCTCCAACCCAACTATTCTTAATCTTCCCTGCCTTAATCCCGCTTATCCTTGAATAAATACCTGAATTATTCTTGAATGCCCGGAATGTTTCCATGAAAGCAATATTGGGTTTTACCTGATTAATTCTCTGAAGCAGAAATGAATTCACATATTCTCTAATAGGATCAATCCACATTCCATCAGTCCCTATCCCGACTAAAACATCTTTCTTTACAAACTGCAGAAGATTCATTACTCCAACTGCATTGTTCATATTAGATGATGGGTTATGTACAGCAATTGCTTCGGTTCTCTTTATTATAGCCAACTCCTTTCCTGAAATATGAATACAATGTGCAAGAATGGTTTTCGGGTTCAATATATTAAAGTGGTTCAATAAATGAACAACTCCTTTGTACCCGCGCTTTTTTGCTAATTGTAAATCCTCAATACCTTCCGCACAATGAATATGAAAACCTGCATCAACTTCTGAACCAAGCTCAACTGCTTTCTTAAATGTTTTATCCTTAATCGTAAAACTTGCATGGAGTCCAAATAAAGCTGCGCGCATAGAATCCTTATTCTTCTTAACTTTCTTTAAGTATCGAATATTCTCTTCAAGACCTTCGTCCCGAGTTTTTGCACCATCTCTATCCGAAACCTCATAGCATAAAATACTTCTAAGTCCGACTTTATCAAAAGCTTTCTCAATCTTATCAAGGGATCCCGGAAT
>DAOVMD010000121.1 GCA_030630935.1 Candidatus Mcinerneyibacteriota bacterium
CTTCTTCAGATAAAGTTTTGGCTTTTCCATGGGAATCAACATTATAAGATAACGTTAAAATTCCAACAACTATTGCAATTAAAAAAAGACGATACTTTTTCATAAACAGTTCCCCTTTTCTTTTTATGTAAAATTTATAAGATTTAAGTTAAACGAACTTACTACATATAGTTTACCATAATCAATTAAAAAAGTCAAATCATAATATCCCTGAATCAGAGTAGAAAACATCGATAATTTGTTGTAAATCGTGTATAAGGGGTTTTCCCGATGGAAAGAATCGGGATAAACTGCTAGACTCGCAAAATGGGAAGAAATCAATGACATATGAAAAAAAGTTGAAATTTGTAAATGGTACTACATTGGTCCACTAAGTACCCTCGCGGGGTTTAAACAGTTTTCGAGTTTAGTCTTCCCAGTACTCAGTTCCATTCTTGTCTATGTACCCCCATTTCCCCTGGTATTTTACATGTGCTAATCCATTATTGAAATCCATTGCACTCTGATATTTAATAAGGATAACAACTTTACCGTTTTTATCAATGAATCCTATTCTACTATCTCTGTCCACCCATTTTTCTACTCGGGCTCTACCTTCTTTGAAGGAAGAACAACGAAAATAGTCAGAGAGCGGAATAACGACATCCCCTTGTTTATCTATATATCCCCATTTATTATCTTTTCTTACGCAGGCTAAACCTTCTGAAAATGATTTGGCATCATCATATAGAATTGGTATAATAACCTTACCATCCCTGTCTATAAATCCCCATTTTGCTTCCTTCCTATTCCTACCTATTCTAACTGCCGATAATCCTTTACTAAAATCTTCTACATAGCTATATTTAAGAGGTATAACTTGTTTGCCTTTAACATCTATAAATCCCCAGTTACTATCAAATTTATATCTATCTCCTGTCTGACATAAGTCTTCCCTTCCTGTTGCTAATACCTTAACAGGGATTCTTTCCTCTTTTGGCATCCTAATTCTATGATATTTTGATATATCAATATTATCTAAGCTATTAGTATTTGACAATCCATTTCTATCGTTGATGTATTTAAAGTTTACCCCATACATTTTTTTATAAATATATTTCTGACTAACCTTCTTTTCTATTTTCCCTTCAAGAGTTCCCTGATGCCATTTATTACTCTCATCTTTAAGAAAGACTTCATTTTTATCAGATATATATATTTCTTTATATACCGCTTCAAAAATAAGATTACCATCTTTATCTCTTAATCCCCATAATCCTAATGGACTTCCTGGGCTACCTGGTTTCCCACATCCAGGTTTATACCCAGAATTTACTTTATAATAGTTATCTTTGCAGAAATATAAAAAATCATATATAAATGGAATTACAACCTTTCCCTGTCTGTTTATACAACCATATCTTCCATTCTTCTTAACTTTCAGCAACTCTCCTCTTACGGGATAAGTTTCACTATACTTACACTCTATCACGATGTTCTTGTCCTTATCACAGAATCCCCATTTGTCTCCTTTCCTATACGGAATTAGGTAGGGCAGTTCATCAATCTCCTTGTTCTCACAATAAACAACAGGGAATAAAAGTAGAATTAATAATGTAATTAAGATAAGTTTTTTCATTTTAACTTTCCTGAAATTTAATAAGGATTTCCTCATATCTATACCTCGATATATCTTCAATATTATTATACTATAATTATTATAATTTGTCAAATTATATCATTATATGAGGAACAGTAATTAGGGAAGAGGTGTGTAATCTATCTCTTCTGGAGTATAATAAAATATCTCTACGATTACCCTCAAATCGTGTATAAGGGGTTTTCCCGATGGAAAAAATCGGGATAAACTGCTAGATTCGCAAAAGGTGACCCATAGAAAAGAATAATTAAGAAATAAAACTACAAACTAACTATTTGTAATAGATATGAATATAAAGTAGCATAAGTAGATATATGCAACCCATTCTTAAATTATCAATGGTTATTGGCAAAATAAAAGGAGACCGGTAAATGGTTGATTTTTATGAATACAATTCAATATTAATATACATAGATTATTAAAAAAGACCATTTTGATTTTATTTTTTATCCCGTAGGGATAATTGTCCTTACAGGACAAATATTGAAATTAAAAATATCGCAAGCTCATATAACTCTGTTTTCTGTTCTCTATTCTCTGTTCTCTGATAAAGCAACGGAGTTGCATAAGATACGATTCTTATGATAACAATAAAAAAGAAAGTATTTATTAAAGGTTTATAGTTTTATTTATAATATCAGATGAGTGTTTAAATTCTTTTGGTCAGAGTGAAGGCTCTGGACGTTTCGCTAGATCTTCGATGCGCCACCTACTGTTACCTATAAAACGACTGTTCTCTGCTCTCTGCTCTCTGTTCTCTGATAAAGCAACGGAGTTGCTTTATATCGGTTTGAAGCATTTTCTGCATCGTGGTTCATATGCGTCCATTGCTCCTACCAAAACTCTTTCATCACTTTTAATAAGCCTCTGTGATTTATTTGCAGGAGCCCCGCATTTGACACAAATTGCGAGAGTCTTTGTAATATATTCAGCGATTGCTAAAAGTTGTGGGATAGGTTCAAATGGTTTCCCGAGATAATCCTGGTCCAGACCTGCAATAACAATTCGTTTTCCACTATCAGCAAGTTTATCAGCAATTCCCACTAATTTTAAATCAAAGAATTGTGCTTCATCTATTCCAATGACCTGTGTATCATCATCTAATTTATCCCAGATTTCTTCGATTTTATTTAATTGAATACTTGATAGTTTAGTTTGATTATGAGAAACGATATAAGCTTCGTCATACCTATCATCAATGGCCGGTTTAAATACTTGAACTTTCTGTTTTGCTATCATAGCACGTCTTAATCGTCTAATTAATTCCTCACTCTTTCCTGAGAACATGCTTCCACATATTACTTCTATCCAACCGGTTTCATTACTTTTTTCCGGAAATAAATACATGTCATCCCTCCTTAATCAATATTATTTTTTTTTAATTTTCGGATTAACGTTGTTCTACCTATTCCGAGAATATTGGCCGTTTTGGTTTTATTTCGATTATTTTGAAAATAAGTTCTAGTTATAATATCTTTTTCAAATTCTTCAAGAGTTTTCCCTTCAAAATTCCAATTCTTAAACTCAGCTTCAGAAGTTTCTCCTGAATTAAATTTTAAAGAAATCTCATCGGGTGTTATCATCGGTTTATCTATTACAATTACAATACTTTCAATTAAATTTTTCAGTTCCCGGATATTCCCGGGCCAATTATAAATCTTTAACTTTTCAATTGCTTCTTTTGAAAAACATTCTATCTTCTTTTTATACTGTTTCGAAAACTCCTTCAGATAATGCACAGCAATTAAGGGGATATCATTTATTCTCTCTCTTAGAGGTGGGAGAAAAATCTCAAATACTTTTAATCGGTAATAAAAATCTTCGCGGAACTGTCCAGCTTGAACTTCATCTTCAAGATTTTTATTTGTTGCGGTAATTAAACGGACATCTACTGAAATAACTCGATTACCGCCAAGTCGCATGAATTCCTTCTGCTCTAAAAACCGTAATAGTTTAACTTGCGTAAAGAGACTTAGTTCGCCAATCTCATCAAGAAATAGAGTTCCTTTATTTGCGAGTTCAACTTTACCCATCTTTCTGGAAGTTGCACCTGTGAAAGCTCCTTTCTCATACCCGAATAGCTCTGATTCCAGCAAGTTCTCCGGCAGTGCTCCACAATTAATTGCGAGGAATGAATTGTTTTTTCTATTTGAATTAAAGTGAATTGCTTTTGCGATTAGTTCCTTCCCGGTTCCGGATTCACCTGTAACTAAAACAGTTGCATTGGTTTCACTTACTTGTTTAACTTTTTCAAAAACCTTTAACATATTTGGGGAACGTGCGATAATATTATCAAACCCATATTTTTCACTAAGTTGAAACTTTAGGTCTTTGATTTCATCTGTTAATTTTTTCTGTTGGAAAGCCCGTTCAATTACAATCTTCAACTCATCAATATCAAGGGGTTTTGTGAGATAATCAAAAGCTCCTGATTTCATTGCGTTAACTGCTGAAGTTATGGAGCCATATCCGGTAACAATTATAACTGTGATATTAGAATCCTGCTTTTTTACAATCTTCAATAAATCAACCCCGGTTGAATCAGGTAATTTGAGGTCGGTAATAATTAAATCAATCTTATTTAACTTAAGGATTTGAAAAGCTTCAGCGGCAGTGGTGGTAAAGTATAATTCGTACTCATCTCCAAGAGTATTCTTGATTAAGTCAATCGTATCTTTCAGGTCTTCAATTATTAAAATTCGATGTATCATAGCTCTTTATCTTCCGATATATTTTTTAAAAATTACTTTCATTTAATTCTATCATAACATATTTTTTTTGTCAAGAAGAATCTGAAATGTTAAATTTTCTGATTGAATAGAATTTTATCTTCACCGACCAGCATGGTCAGGCCACTCAGGAGTTTCTTTGTGATGCTTACATTTAATTTTGAATGCGGTCTAATTATAATCTCACCGATTTTTTCAGAATTAATATGAAGATAAATAGGAATATGTCCTGGTGAACCTTCGATAATATCGCGGAGTTTTTTCAGAAATAATTCTTCGAGTCCAATAGAATTAAGTTTAATATGTATTTTTTTTGTTAATTTTTTCCTCGCCTGATCCATTGGGAAGACAGATTTGATAATTAATTGATGTTCGCCGCGTTTTGTGTCAATCCGCCCAATTACCAAAAGAACTTTTCCGATATCGAGATATTTTTCATTTTGAGAAACTGCCGGTTCCCAGATATTATAATAAATTCTCCCGGTCATATCTTCAAAAACACCTTTCATCATTTTTTTAAAATCATTTCTTGTTTTTCCTTCGTTCATTGTTTCAAATAGACCTACCGTAACAACTGAAGCACTATCTCCCAAATTTCTAATCTCTGATATAGCAGTCAAGTGATAATCATCAATGATTTTCTGGTATTTTTCGATAGGGTGTCCTGTAATATATAAACCCATCAATTCCTTTTCATATCTCAAACGTTCAATCTCATCCATCTCTTCAATATCCGGATACTTAATAAACTCCTCATCAAAATCAGTAGTTGACCCGTCATTAGATGAGAAGAGAGAGAACTGTCCAATCTTCCTTTCATTATTCCTTCTCAAGGCTTCCTTAACTGCTTGTTCAAGAACTTTCATTAACTGGTTCCTATAAATTTTCAATGAATCCAGTGCCCCACAAAGAATTAAACTCTCAAGATTTTTCTTATTTACAGAACTAAGGTTAATTCTTTCCAGGAAATCCAATAAGGTTTTATATTCTCCGTGTGCTTCCCGTTCAGCAATAATATTACTTATTGCAGCACTGCCAACATTTTTAATTGCTCCGAGACCAAATCTAATGTTCTTATCTACAACAACAAATTCATTCTCACTATAATTTATATCAGGAGGTAATACTTTAATCCCCAATTTCCGGCAATCTTTAATATATTCGACGACTTTATCTTTATTCCCTTCAACAGTCATTAATGCAGCCATGAAGTATGCGGGATAATGAGCTTTTAAATAAGCAGTTTGATATGCAATAAATGCATAAGCTGCACTGTGACTCTTATTAAAACCGTATCCTGCAAAATGTTCCATTAATTTAAAAACATCTTCTGCTTTAGAATCGGGGATTTTCTTTTTCCTTGCACCATCAATGAAACGCTCATGCTGTTTAGCCATTTCACTAGCTTTCTTCTTTCCCATTGCCCTACGCAGCAGGTCTGCTTCACCTAAACTATAACCACCCATAACATTTGAAATCTGCATTACCTGTTCCTGGTAAACGATTACTCCATAAGTATCCTTTAAAATAGGTTCAAGGCTTTTATGGGGATATTGAATCGTTGTCTTCCCGTGTTTTCTACTTATAAAATCGTCTATCATTCCACTACCAAGTGGTCCAGGTCGATATAATGCAATCAGTGCGCAAACATCCTCAATATTATCAGGATTTAACTTCTTGAAAAGATCTTTCATCCCACCACCATAACCACCACCATCTAACTGGAAAACCCCTGCTGCTTCACCGGAAGAGAATAATTTAAATGTCTTTTTATCATCATATTGAATTCTATTTATATCAAAATCAGGGTCGATGTTTTTCTTAACTGCTTTACAACATTTATGTATAACTGTTAAAGTTTTTAAGCCTAATAGATCCCATTTTACAAGGCCAACCTTCTCTATGAAATCTTTATCAAATTGAGTGACGAGCTCACCTTTTTTGCCAATGAAACATGGGACAGTTTCAGTAATGTCATCCTTTGAAATTACAATTCCGGAAGCATGAATACTAATATGACGGGCAGACCCGTGAATTGCAACTGCTGCATCAAATAATTCCTTGTATTTTTCCCCATTTGCAGCTTGGCGTAACTTAGATTCTTTCTTGAAGGCTTCTTCAAAAGTTCTTACCATATCAGGAACTAATTTACTGATTCGGTCTACTTCTGCAAGTGGAATATCAAGAGCCCTACCAACATCACGAATAGAAGCTTTTGGACCCATTTTACTGATTGTTGCAATTTGAGCAACGTGTTCAAAACCATATTTCTCTCTTAAGTATTCTAAAACTCTTTCTCTTTCTTCATAACAGATATCAATATCAATATCCGGCAACCCGACTCTGTGAGGGTTTAGAAATCGTTCAAATAACAAGCCAAATTCAATCGGGTCAACCATAGTGATTCCAAGTAAATATGAGACTAAACTCCCTGCTGCTGAACCCCTGCCGGGGCCAATTGGAATGTCATTGCTTTTTGCCCAGTTTACAAAATCTTGGACAATTAAAAAATATTGAGGGAACTTCATCTTCGCAATTATTTTTAACTCGTGTTTCAAGCGCTCACGGTAAACTTCTTTATTGGGTTTAGTCGCGATCAATTGCTCAAATCCAATTTCGCAAAGGTCTTCAAAATAATCTTCAATTAAAGTTATTTTTTTATTCTTTTGTTTGTATTCAGAAGGTACTTCAAAATTCGGCATGACATAGTTATTAAGGTAATCTGTTGAGATTTCAACATTACATTTCTCCGCAATTTTAACAGTATTTTTAAGGGCATAAGGTATATCCCCAAAAAGCTCTTCCATTTCCTGATATGATTTTAAATAGAATTCGTCACTCCCATATTTGAACCGGTCTTCATCTTCGACTTTACTATTTGTCTGAATACAAAGCATAATATCATGAAATCTGGCATCTTTCCGGGTTAAATAATGGGCGTCATTTGTTGCAACGACAGGGATATCTAATTGTTTCGAGATTTTTAATAATCCATCATTTATCTCTTTTTGATCCTCAAGTGAATGATACATTAACTCAAGGTAAAAATTCTCTTCATTTGAAGTGTTTAATATATCACGGAGGTTTCCTGCAATTTCAACTGCCCGGTCAAATTCACCTTTTAAAAGGGCATTGGATACTAAACCTTTTTTACATGCAGATAAGGCAATTAAACCTTTTGAATATTGATCTAATATTTCAAGATCAATCCGCGGCTTATAATGTCTTCCTTCCAAATAAGCAAGTGATGCTAACTTTACCAGATGTCGGTAACCCTGGTTATCTTTTGCTAATAATACTAAATGGAAATAATGATCTTCACCTAATCTAGTGGTTTTATCCTTTCTATTCTTAGGCGCAACATAGAATTCACATCCTATTATTGGTTTAAGTTCTGCATTCTTCATCTGAATGTAAAAATCCAAAACCCCAAACATCGATCCATGATCCGTGATTGCACAAGCCCTGATTTCATTGGATTTTAAGATTTTTACCAATTCATTAATCTTGATTGCACCGTCTAACATACTATATTCAGTATGGAGATGTAAATGAAAAAACTCTTTCTTTAACATAAATAGAATCTCCTGTATGAATTCAATTAAATTATAACAAGTAAATTATGTTTTGTCAAGGAAAAACAAAGATAAAAACAAAAAAAAGAAATTTTACTGGGACTGGAAGGGACTTGTAAGGGGAAATTTAAAAACGTTTGAATGTCATTGTCCCGACGCGTCGGGATGACTTCCGTTACACTCCAGCCACGCGCTAAAGCAAAGTGCGGCAATCTCA
>DAOVMD010000446.1 GCA_030630935.1 Candidatus Mcinerneyibacteriota bacterium
ACATATTTATCTCACCTTACTTGGACAGGGGATGACCAGTATGTTGTATTTGGAAGAATGTCTGTAACTAACCACATTCATATTTATAGGGTTAAAGCTGATGGAACTCAACAGGGTAATTCCATAATATTCCAACCTAATAATGCAGGAACCTTTGGACTCGGATCATTTATTGATCCTGATATTTCTCCTGCAACTTCTCAATTCGATGGAAAAGAAAGAGTTGTAGTATCAGCAGGCGGCGATTTATATGCTTACGAACCTTATAATTCTACGGAGTCAAATTCCGGGATTATTCAAATAACAGCTTTATCTGATCCAATTCAGACTTATGAAACAGTTGATAAATTGTACCAGCCAAGATGGTCAGAAGATGGGAATAAGATTGTATTTATTAAAAGATGGCCAGGTGATGGGTCAACAGTTAGAGAGAGTAATGTTTATGTGATAGAGAATATATCAAATATTATCCAGACTGAAACCCCGATTGCAAACTGGGGAAGCACTACTCTTATCTCGGCTTTTGCAAATCCGGATTGGTCTCCAAGCTTTTCACTCGACGGGGAATTTATTTCTTTCCTCTCAGATTATAACTTTGAATTTAATAATGTCGATTTCTGGACTGCTCCTGATGCTTCAATTGCAGTTGCTGATTTCGATGCATATATCAGGGATTCCTCGGCCGGAGCACCCATTGAAGTTATTGAAGAGAGAAACTTTAATGAAGGGTTCATGAGATGGGCTCCTGCTGGCGGTGATAAATTTATCCTGATTGATAGATATTCCGATACGAATAAAACATACCACCTTATTTCCTTCTGTGATTCATCAGTAGGTGGATTCACAACGAAGAAATACGATCCGAAATCCACGACATACACTCTCTATGATAAAGCAAGAACCTCAATCACTGTTCCAATTTCTATATTCTCAGAATTCCAGGGTGACTTGATGATATCAGTCCCTGAATATATTCCTGATTTAAAAAATTGTAAATATAAATTTGTAGGTGAATTCAGAGAATTCTCAATCGGTGGAAAAACTCCAAGTTTTGATATTGATGAAATTCTTATTATAATTCATTATACCCAGTCAGAGATTCGTGGTATAAAAGAAAACAACCTGATTATCTGTAAATGGAACCCCAGGAAAAATAAATGGATTAAACAAAATTCAACAGTGGAAACAGATGGTGATGGGAAGAATGGAAATAATAACACTGATGGAGTATTCGTTATTGCAAAAACAAATTCCCTTGGAATATTTGGCATATTTGTTAATGAGAAAAAGATAACGAAAGGTCCGCTTGATACTCTTGACCAGGTTCGCGTCTTTCCAAATCCATATAAAGTTGCGGATGATGTTAATGGCTTAGGAGTGATCATTGACAAACTTCCAGATAATATTGATACTGTAAAGATTTATAATATTGCCGGTGATATTATCCTTGATTCAGAAGATAGTGGACTAACATTCTATAAGGCTATTGATGTTCCCGCAGAACTTTTGGCAGTTAATGCAGCAGGAGGAGTTTTACAATGGAAACTGGTGAATAACTCTGATAAGAGAGTTGCAAGCGGAATATACTTAATCAATATAAAAACAACTTCAGGAAAAGTAAAAGTATTTAAAATAGCGGTAATTTTTTAAAATTACAAACTTTTAAACGAAACCTTTTTAGGGGGAAAGAGAAATATGAAAAAAAACATATTTCTAACTATAATTATCTTATTCTCTTTATTAATAATAGGATGTACAAGTGATTCCACTCAAATAAAATCTGAAATAAAAGAACCAAAAAAAGTAGAAACATATGAACAAATTCTAAAGCGGGTAAAAGCACAGGAAAAAGATGTTGATTTTGGAGAATTTAGAATGGCTTATGTGAAAACGGATTATTATAATCCGTATGAGCAGAATATAAAGATAAGAAAAGAAATGAGTTTAGCTATTTCAAATAAAGATTATAAAAAGGCTCTTGAACTTGCAGGTAAAATTTTGGAAAAGAATTATGTCGATATTGAAGCTCATATGGTTTGTCTTGTAGTTTATGAGGATATTAAAAAGAAAAATAAATATGAGTATCATGCATATGTTCTGAATGGATTAATAGGATCAATTTTAAAATCAGGTTCAGGCAAATCTCCGGAATCTGCGTTTGTAGTAATCAGTATCAGGGAAGAAACAATTATTCTCGAAATCTTAGGTTATAAACAATTGAAGCAGAGATTAATATCAAAAGGTAAACATAAATATGATGCAATTGAAGTTGAAAAGGCTAAGACTAAAAAGAAAACAACTATTTATTTTAATGTAGATATCCCCCTGGGAAATATTTAGTAGGCAGCTTTACTGCCGAGAACAGATAACATTTAACAGATAGCAGAGAACTGAGAGCAGTCGTTTTATAGATAGTCGTTTATTTGTCATTGTCCCGACGCGTCGGGATGACTTCCGTTACACTCCAGCCACGCGCTAAAGCAAATTGCGGCAATCTCGTGGCATTCGAAGACAGTAGAATTGTATCCCAAACAAAGGAAATCGATAGAAGAACACACGGCATTTATGCCGCCTATAAAAACAATAAAAAACATCAGGAAAATCAAAAATTTACTTGATGCACTCCATATTGTTTCCTTTCAGAAACTTCAGTTCGAGTAAGAAGTAAGAGTTCTTTAGCCCTGAACCCGATTTTTTTTGAGTGGTTCATGGGAGCTCCCCTAACGGGGAGTTTTTTATCTCAAACGTCTCTTATTCATACTCTTACTCATACTGAAAAATAAGGGTGAAACCCCATTGTTATGCGTAGTAATAATACATGAAATTATATAAAAGTATTAACAT
>DAOVMD010000237.1 GCA_030630935.1 Candidatus Mcinerneyibacteriota bacterium
GTCACAAGTAATATTCAAGAACTTATTCAACACACTGAAAGAGTGGAAGAAATAAATGACGCGATCAAAGAAGGGAGTCAGTATGGAATGGTTTCGTTCGACCAGTCACTTCTTAAACTTTTACAAGATAAAATCATTTCTTATGATGAAGCATTATCCCATTCTTCTAATCCGAATGATTTTGCTCTCGCAGTCTCAGGATTCAAAACTAGTGGTGACCTTGAAAAAAATAAAACAGCAGATGAGATGATGCTGGGAAAGAAGAAATCACCAACGGGTGATAATCAGAATCAGGAAGAAAAAGATGATGAACAAGGTTCTGATTCCGGAATTTCTCAAGGGTTCTTTGATTAAAGGAAATTTTAATGAAAAAAATATTTAAGTTTCTAAATAATAAGCAAAAAGAAGCAATTGAACGTGATGCGGGACCATTATTAATTTTAGGTGGACCGGGAACAGGAAAAACAACTACATTAATATACAAACTTTATCATCTGATTAAAATTAAGAAAGTCAAACCTTCCGAAATCCTTATCCTGACCTCTAATAACAGTAACTTCAATTTCATTAGTGAGCAATTAAAATCGTTAATCTCCAGTTCAATTAATGATTTATGGATAGGAACATTCTTTTCTATATTCTCAAGAATATTAAGAAATGAGATATATCGAATTAATTATTCCGGTGACTTTGTAATATATGATAAAGAAGATTCTTCTGATATGATAAACTCATGTTTGAAGGATCTTGAAATTGATCCAAAAATTTACCCCCCAAAAATATTCACGAATATAATTCTGCGTCAGAAATATAGCCAGATATCTTCTGAACGATATATCGCAGATAAAACTCTTCATGAAAATGATTACTTTAATGAATTTGCAAAAGATGTGTACCAGTTATATCAGAGTAGAATGAAAAAGAACAATGCATTGGACTATGGTGATATGCTTATGTTGACAGTCAAGATATTAAACGAAAATAAGACAGTACTCAAGAAATATCAGAGCAAATTTAAATATATCTTCGTGGATGATTTTCAGGAAGTTAACTTTATTCAGAATTTATTCCTTAGGAAGATTTCAAAAAATGTAAAGCAATATTGTGTAATCGGTAATGACGACCAGTCAATTATGCGGAATAAGGGAGCAAGCCTTCAAAATACCCTGAAATTTGAGAAGGAATATCGGAAGAAAAAAGTTCGATTAATTCAACTAACAAAAAATTATACTTGTTCACAAAATATACTTGATACAGCTGCATTATTAATTCAGAATAATGTAAGGAAAAAGAAAAGGCAAAAATTAACTAGTTCAAAACCAGGAACTTTTAACCCTAAGATAATCTTTATTGAGAATGAAAGGGCTGAAGCAAGATTAATAGCCCAGGAAATTCAGAGATTACATAAAAAGCGAGTACCTTATCGTGAGATTGGAATTTTATATCGTTCTGCTGAGCAAGCTTATACAATTGAAAATCAATTAAGAAATTATAAAATTCCCTTCGAAACAATTCAACCTGAAAGTATATTCAAAGATAAACATGTAAAAGATCTGCTTGCATATATTAAGGTTTGCTTTAACAGATTTGACGAAATCAATCTCCTTAGAATCATCAACCTCCCTAACCGTGGGATTGGCTTCAATACAATTGATAAATTACTCAGACTTGCAAGAAAAAAAAGAATCCCGCTCTGGGAAGTTATTAGTGAGAACCTGGATAAGAAATTGTTCTCTTCAAGAATAATTAAAAACATTAAAAGTTTCATTGAACTCATTAATAATATCTCACAAAATATTGATTTAAAACCATCACAGATAATAACTCTTCTTATTAGGGTTTTAAAATATTTTGATTTTTTAAAGAAATCGGTTTCAAAATATTCTAAAGAAAAAATTGAAATAATCAATAAATTAATTTCCATTGCAAAGCATATGGAGGATACGGGCAAACTAACCAGCATCCCCGAATTCGTTCAAATGGTTTCATTATATGAAAATGTCGATTTCTTTGAGAAGGGTCGAAATAAAGTTACTCTCATGGAAATGAAATCCTCAAAGGGCTTCAACTTCGACACAGTATTCGTATCAGGTATGGAAGACGGTGTCATTCCACATTACTCATCATTAGAAGTTCCTCAGGATTTAGAAGAGGAGCGTAGATTATTTTATATTTCTATAACATGTTCGGAGAATAATCTTTACTTAATTAATGTAAAAGAAAGGAATATTTATAATAAACGAAATATATTCCCTCATTCGAGATTTATAAATGAAATTAAAACTGATAAAACCGAGATAATTAATATTCTTAAATCCAAAGCGAAAAAGATTTTACCAACTGAAATTGAAATTGAAAATTCAACGGATTATTTTAAAATTGGAAGAAAAGTTGTTCACCCTATCTGGGGAAAAGGTATAATAAAAGAAATTTCAGGGTATTCGCCCGATTTAAAACTTACTATCCAATTTTCTCGTGCTGGAATTAAGAAAATTTCTTTAATATTCCTTAAGAAATTCCTAAAAAAAGAACATCAGAAAAAATAACACATTCGGTTAACTCCGTTAACCGAATAGAGAGCAGAGAGCAGAGAACAGAAAACAGTCGTTTTATAGATAAAAGTATTAAAGCATCGTTATCAATAACGCAAAAACATTATTCATTATTCATTGTTACTTTCTACACCACGAATCTTACGTGGTTCGTTGGTTACTTGCGGAGCGAAGCGATGTAATTTTTTCTCCATGTCCTCCGTGTCCGGAGTTTACCCCGTTTTTTCTGGGTGGTAAGATATTTTTGCATTCAATAGATCCTTTAAGCACCTTTTGCTCTAAACAAACATAAATGAAATAAGTAAGTTCATTATAAGTCTCTTTAAAGTCACTGTTAATATTTTTTAATTTTTATTTTTCCTTTTGTTTTATATTTTTTTATCGTATGGGTGTTTTATTTCTTATGGTCAGGGCAAAACCCTTAACCCCTACTGCATTGTCATATACAATGTAAATTAATTCTTCATTATTTTTTTAGGTGTTTTTATTTTTCTCTGCGAGCTCTGCGTCCTCTGCGGTTAATATCTTTCTTTTTTTTGTTCTTTTTGCATTCAATCAAATCCTTAAGCAACTCCAGCTTTAAACAATAATAAACAATATTAATAAGTTACTTACAAGTCTATTTAAAGTCCCTGTAAAAAAAAATCTCTTTTTACTTTTGTTTTTCTCCATGTTCGGAGTTTACCCCGTATTTTCGGGGTGGTAATAATTTTACATTCGGTTGTTTACTAAGTACCCTCAGCTCTAAACAAGTGCATTGTATTCTCTAAAGCAAAACCATTATTCATTCTTCATTGTTCATTGTTACTTTTTACTTGCTGAGCGAAGCGATGTTATTTTTTTATCCCCTTAATCCCGTATGTCACTGTTAAAAAATCTTTTCCTTGATTTTTTACTGAAATTATGTTATACTTTTATCTAATAATAAAAGGGGGTTAGCTTTAATGAAAAGCGAGAAAGGTAAAAAAGTAATCTTAATAATAGACGATGAAGAAGACATTTTGAAGCTCTGTAAGATTGTACTTGAGAAGGAAGGTTTTAAAGTGTATACCTCCCAAGTCGCCAAACTAGGCATTGACACAGCTACATCGGTCATTCCGGAATTAATTTTATTAGATATAATGATGCCTGTTATGGATGGTTGGGAAGTATTAAAGATTTTAAGAGCTGAAGATGTAACGAAAGAGATTCCAATTGCAATGTTAACCGCAAAAACAGACTTTAAAGATAAGATCATGGGGATTCAGGAAGGAGCTATTGACTATATCAGCAAACCATTCCTGCCGCAAGAACTAATATTTCGGGTAAAAAGGATATTTCAGGAAATTAATTAATTACAATGAAAAAAGCTAATAAGAAAACAGGACAAACATCTTCAAAATCAGATATTTTAAAGTATAAAAATGCTCTTTATGATTCATCTATGGATCTACCCTCATACTCTCTGGTGTTAGATGAGATAAGAAAACGGCTTGATGAATCGAAAGTTTGCGGGTTAATATTTTTATCTGTTGCAAATTCCAGTAAATTTGAATATACCTACGGTTGGGAAGCATTTGATAATGTTTTAAAATTTATATCAACAAATCTGAAAGAGTATATTCAAAAAGACTCTACGCATTCACCTCTTCTAACAATTAGAAATATCAGGAATGACGAGTTCATTATTTTCTTCTTCGAGGATCAAATAACCCATGACCTTACTATTGACTTATTAAATGAAAAGATTTTTGAAATTGAGAGATTTTTAATAAAGAACGCTAAATTTAATGCTGATTTCTCATATAAATATCCGGTTAACTTCAACCTTGGTTATTCAATTCTTAGTATGAATCCACTTGTCCGATTTGAAAGGATGCTGTATAACTCAATTAGAGACGCATATTTAATGGCGCATTACAGAGAACAGAATCTGGACTTCAAGATGAAATCCGAACTTCACCGAATCATTGCAGAATCACAGATCAGAACTGTATTTCAACCGATATATGATTTAGTCAATATGAAAATCCATGGATTTGAAGCATTGACCAGAGGTCCGGAAAACTCAATCTTTGAAGACCCTGAAACTATGTTCACCTTTGCATTGCACTCTGATTTAATTACCGAGCTGGATAGAATATGTAGAACAAATGCCTTGCTCCTTTCAAAAAAAATTCCGGATAATTTCAAGTTATTCTTAAATACAGAAGTTCAGACAATGTACACTCCGGATTTCCTTGAGGGGAAAATTCTTGAGTTTTTAGAAGCTCATGATTTAAATCCTCAAAATATCGTAATTGAAATCACCGAACGATCAGCAATTGAGAATTATCAGAAGTTTAGAAGCATATTAAAAGTAATTAGATCTTTAAAATTTAACATCGCTCTTGATGATGCAGGGGTCGGCTATGCATCACTGCAGACAATTACAGAAATCAATCCTAGATACCTCAAAATTGACCATTCCTTAGTGAAGGATATAGATAAAAACTTGATTAGAAAACATTTAATACAGACGTTATTAGATTTTTCAGAAAAAACCGATATCTTACTAATTGCTGAAGGGATTGAAAGAGAAGAAGAATTGAAAACCCTTCAAGACCTTGGAATTCATTATGGTCAGGGATTTTATCTTGGGAGACCCTCCTTCGATCTCGGATAAAATAACATATTAATTTTCGGAAGTTCATTAATAAGATGATTTAATATAAATCAGTTCTTTGACATATTAATTTATTTACGATTTTAAAAAGAAATATTTAACCACTTAGCAGATAACAGAGAGCAGAAAAACTTTTAACCACTGAACACACTGATCACACTGAAAAGATTTAACAGAGATTGGAATCAAAGATTCCGTCAACATGATTAAAGGGATTATAAAAAAGAATATAATAGAAACTAAATAAGTAATTATTGAATTTA
>DAOVMD010000265.1 GCA_030630935.1 Candidatus Mcinerneyibacteriota bacterium
CTATTCCTATACCTGCTTAAAAAAAGTATTGACAAAACCTATCGAGGGAGCGCAGCGACCGCGGCAATCTCGCTTTTAATAAAACATTTGAATGCAGCGCCCAGATACCCTAAAGAAGTGCGTGGTTCTGGGTCATTGCGAGAGAATTTCAAAGAGGCTGTGCCTCCGATAATCTGTGTTTAAAATCATTTAGTTTTTTTCGTGTTTTTCGCGTCTTCGTGGCTAATAGAAATCGAATCTATTTCGTGTTTTTCGCGTCTTCGTGGTTGATAATCTTCGTGCCTTTTCGTTCGGAGTTTATCCCGAATTTTTACTTCGGGGCGGTTGAACTTATAATTTAGAATAGCATTCCCATTCCAAAAATTACTTTGAGTCCTGCTGATTTGAAGTCAGATGTAATATAATGATGAGAGTTGGTGAAATTTTCTAAATCAAGCGTAATATAAAATAATTCATTAAGAACATATTTTGAACTGATATTACCAGTGAAATATGAATTTGTCTCTGTACCATTCCTATTAAAATACTCTTCATCACCAATATATTTCAAGGTTAAGTCACCGGATAATTTCTTTGAATATTGATATTTAACAATCACATCAAACAACAGAGAAGGTACTCCATAAACTGATGCAATGGGTAATGTTGCTTTTGGTATTACAATTGTTCTTGATTCTTCTTGGTTCTCTTTTATTGTATATTTAAAACTAGTTGCAATGGTCAAATCTTCAGAAAAAACATACGAATTTTTTATATTAAGACCGTATAACATGACTGGATAATTAACAAAGACCTGCAGATCCTTTTCATCAGTTAAGCTCATTGGTGTAATTGGATAATAATAATTTATTACCTTATCAACAAAGAATCCGAAGCTTAACATATAAAACATCTTTTCATCTGTCTCTCTTACTTTGACATACCCCATTTTCTTGAGGTTTACTTCAGTTCTTAAAACATGTTCTGCGGGGAAAAAGTATTCCGGGGAATATGAATAATTGGAATCAAAAAAGAAATTAGGTTTATACAACTCTACCTCAGGATTAAATTTCGCTTCAAGAAACATTTGGTTTTTCAATTTCCACTCACCCTTTATAAAAGGAAAAACTCGTGAATGTGAATCACCCGATTTAAATTGCTGAACTAATATCCCGGTCTTGTAATTAAAGGAGCTGGTTTTCCTTTCAATGTATAATCCAATATTTAAGAGATTATAATCATCAGCAGTTGAATACCCAAAGTCAGTATGAATTGAATCAAACTGATTATAATTAATTCTTAGCTTTTCAACTAAGCTTATATAATTAAACTTTAATTCCTTCGGCAGCAGCTCTTCACCGGGAATAAATTTCTCATCGGGATAATTAATTAAAATATTTCGATTTTCAATATTTGAAACTGAGCTGGAAGGATGATTTCTGAATTGAAACTTTTTCTCGAGAATTACCTTGCCTTGAATCAGGTTGGAAGTAACTGAAAGTTTATCAAGCTCCGGGATATGCTGGTCTTTAAAATTTGTCTTCAAACTAATTAGTAATTTTAGGTCATTCTCAAACTTATATCCCATTGTTCCCGCTAATTCATAAGAATTAGTTAATGATGAATCTTCCGAAATTAACTCGGTATTCTTGTAAAAACCGCTTAACCGGTAATTAAATTCACCATGATTCCTTAAAACATACCCCTTTAAATTTAATGTGGATTTTGTACCGGCACCGATAGATATAAAATTCTCCTCATTGCGGGATTTATATTTCGCTTCATCTTCTTTTTCTGTTTGTTTCTTGATCTCGGTAATCTCTTTATCTATATCATCTTCTATATTAATCTCAATTTCTTTGATCGCATTTTCATCGCCCTTCTTTTCGTTATCCTCATCTTCTTCACCATGAATAATTACTTCCGGAAGCTCAATGTCGTCTCTCTTGGTTTCAATTGTTTCGGTAGTCTTTTCCGAAAATGTAAATGAAAAAGTTAATAATACCAGAAATAAAATTAATAACAATTTTTTCATATTATTTATCTCCCGTTAAACTATGGTTCTGTGAAATTTTTTTCACAGAAACCGGTTATTATTTACTTACATATGTCAGTTGCACGATTTGTCAATTGACAAATCGTGCAACTGACCAATTATACAATAAAATTGTAAGAATTTCAAAACTATTTTTTAGTCACATTTCCTCTTACAAAATACCTTTAAAAATTACAAATAAAAGTAAAACAAACAATCAATTAACCACTGATCACACGGAACACACTGAAAATATTTAACAGAGATTACATGATTAGGGGATAAAAAAATGAACAGAAAAGATGAATTCCCATTTGATTATAACTATATAATAAATTTGGATTTTATCTTATGCTAAAAAGTTCTCTATTTAGTTTTTTTCTATTCATTTTAATAATCCCATTAATCATGTTGTTGGAATCTTTGATTCCAATCTCTGTTAAAAATCTGAACTCAATTATTTCGCTTTTCTCTCTGTATTCTCCGTGTCTGGAGTTTACCCCGTTATTTCGGGGTGGTGAAAGTTTTACATTCGGTTGTTTTATAAGTAACTCCAACTTTAAACACGTGTATTGAAATCTATAATATAGCGGTGTGATCAGTGTGTTCAGTGGTTAAAAAATTTTCTGCTCTCTACAGTCTATAAAACGACTGTTCTCTACTCTCTGCTCTCTATTATCTGCTTAGTAGTTAAGTATTTCTTAACATCGTAGATAAACTAATATGTCAAAGAACTGATTTATATTAAATCACCTTATACATAAAATTTCGAAAATGTGTAAGTAAAATAATCGCTTATTCATATCGTTACTTTAGGTAGTTTTATTTTTCATATTTTTCACGAAACCTAAACTATTTAAAATTAAAGAACTGCTCTCTTTAAATTTATTATAACTGTAACTTTTTAAGAATACAGCTTTCGCATTCTTTGCAATTGCAGTTCGTAATTTTTTATCATTAATTAAATTCGCAATTGCAATTGATAAGCCCTGTTCATCATCTTGCTGAATTATAATACCGGTTTCCGGGGAATCGATTATCTCAGAAATTATACCGGAGTTGGAAACAATTACAGGAATACCACAACTCATATATTGGAAAATTGATTCAGGAAACTTGATCCTGCGCTTTGTAAATAGCAAACCAACATCTGCTAAGCCAAATAGCTCAGGGTATTCTCTCTCCCTGGGATTTATAAAAATACATCGTGAATTTACTTTCTTAAACTTTGCATAAGTTATCAAATCTAACTTTGTATAGTCTTTCTCCTTCCCGGAGAAAATAAAGAAACTTTTCTTATAATCTTCATCTGATAGAAAAGAGATTGCATTTAATATCTCTTTTGGTTTATTCGCCCTCAGATAATCAGTATGTATTAAAAACTTCACTGAATCACCCGGGATCTTGTACTTCTTAATAATACCGTTCGAACCTTGACACTTAAAACTCGGATAATTCCCAAATAATACAAACGAATCATCCGGTTTAATCCTTAATTTCCTGGATAATAAAAACCGCTCATGCTCAGATAAAAAGATCAGTTTATCAATCCTTTTTGAAATTCTCTTCCCCTTACCCGTAGTTCCTCTCCAATCAATTAAAATATAGACTACCTTAAAATTTTTCTTCAACTTCTTCTTTAAATATAAAATCAAACTTAAGTCTGAATATGTATAAGCAAAAGCAATATCTATATTTTTAATAAAATGCATAATGTTTTTATCTAATCTTAACTTCAGGTAGTTAATCTTTTTCCCCGGGAGTATCCGCATATTGGGAACATTAAAATTAATCTCAGGGGGACGTTTATTAAGAAGTAAGATTGGGGAATGTCCGAGCTCTTCCTGAATATTTGAAATGTTTTTCATGTAATTAAATCTCTCGTCACGTTTGGAGAAATTTGCAATATGAAGTATTTCCATTTTACTTTTTTAAAACCTCTTCGTAAACATCAAGTGTTCCTTTTACAGTGTTCTTAAAGTCAAAATTCTCAGAATGCTCAAGGCCATTCTTTGAAAACTCGTTGCGAATATTCTCATCTTCAATTAATCTAATTAGTTTCATTGCCAGGTCATCAGGATCTTCGGGTGCAGCAAGGAATCCAGTCTTATTATCAAGAACTGCTTCAGGGATCCCGCCGGTCTTTGTTGCAACTATCGGGAGACCGCAGGCTGATGCATCAATTAATGATGTGCATAAACCCTCAAGGTTTGAGGATAAAACAAAAATTCCAAACTGCTTCATATAAGAGATTATATCCTTATGAAAACCCGCAAAAATAATATACTCTTCTAAATTAAGTGATTTGGTCAAATGTTTCAGATCAGCTTCTTCACTTCCTTCACCGAAAATAAGAAGAACTATCTCAGGATGGCTCTCCTTAACAATCTTAATTGATTTGATTAAAGTCCGGTGATCCTTATGCGGAGCTAAGGCTGCAACATTCCCTAAAATAAAACGGTCGGCTGAAATTGAAAATTTCTCCCTGATATCATTGGTTATCTCAGCTGCCTTAATTGATCTAATATCAACACCGGAATATACAATTGTAATATTATCACCATTTAAACCTGACTTGATTAGAACCTTTTTCACGCCTTCCGATATCGCAATAATCTTATCTACAGTCTGTGAATATTTTATCCTGGAAAAAAAATTCTTCCCCACTTCAAAATCTACACGGCGTGATAAAATTACCCTGGGCCTACGCGTAACCATCTTTAATGCCATCAAACCAATTGCATGAGAATGGGCAGTGTGAAAATGAATCACATCATACTTTTCCTTACTTAAAATTCGCGATAGTCGATAAGAAGAAAAAATATCCCATTCATTTACACTTTTTATTGGAACAATTTCAAATCCGGCTCTCGATACTTTTTTTGCTAAAGGTGAATTTGGGTATGTACAAACTGCATTCTCAACTCCTGATTCACGAAGTCCGGTTATCAAATTAAAAACTTGATTCTCACCACCGCGCCAGGTCTTTTCAAAATCAATATGA
>DAOVMD010000037.1 GCA_030630935.1 Candidatus Mcinerneyibacteriota bacterium
ATAAAAGTCAACAATTTACCGGGCTCCTTTTATCTTGCCAATAACCGTCAACCATAAATTTTAAGTGTGCAGCGAAGCGAAACTATTAGATTGCCGCACTCCACTATGTTCCGTTCGCAATGACATTCTGACGTTCTGCAAAATCCGCAATGACAATCAAGCGTTCTGCTAAATTCGCAATGATATTCAGACATCAGAAAAAAACACTTGATTTTGTATTTGAATTTCTGGTATAATAAAGAAAAATATAAGGAGGATAAATGGGTCTTGAATATAAAGAAGTGAAGTGCCCCAATTGCGGTGCTCCTATTAAACTTAAAAGTGCCTTAAGAAGTAAGGTTGTAATTTGTGAATATTGTAACGCAGAGATATCCCTTGAAGGAGATATTGGTATCAAGGTTGGAGAGAGAACACGACATGAATATCCGACTCGTTTAGCAGTTAAATTAGGTCAAATAGCTTCTTTTGAAGGGAAGAGATTTGAGTTAGTAGGTAGAATTGTTTATGAATTTGATGATGATGAGGATATTGATTATTGGGAAGAATTTCTTTTCCTTGCAGACGATGGGGAATATATCTGGTTAGAATGTGATTGTGACGGGTTCACCAAGTATCGAGAGTTAAGGCCGAAAAAGCCAATTAATCCAAGAACCTTAAGACCTGGACAATCGATAGAATTAGACGATAAAAAAGGCACAGTAAAAGAGATAGGTCCCGCTAAGATTGCTTTCTTTGAAGGTGAGCTCACATGGAAGGTCAAGTTAGATTCCAGTGTAATGTATGTTGATATTGAATTCACAAATGGTGAGACAGGTTCGATTGAATATACCGATAAGGAGTTGGAGTTTTTTATTGGGAGATCAATTTCACGAAAAACCGTATATGAAGCCTTAGGAATTAAATATATCCCACCGAAAAAGGATACAAAATCAGGTATTATGTTTGTGGTTATTGTTATAATAATTATCGTTTTATGTTGTCTTTTTTCAAAGTTCGGCGGTGGAACCAGTTCAAGCTCAGGTATTAGAACGAGTTCACCAAGTAATTCTTTTTCAAGTAGTGGTGGAAAATAATATAAATTAGGAGGATGAAATGTTTGGAGATATTTTTGATGTACCCTGGCACCTTGTAATAAGGAATATTCTATCAACAGGTTTTTATTCAATGTTGGGAATCATTTTAGCAATCATTGGTTATAAGATTTATGATTGGATTACCCCGTTTTCTCTAACTAAAGAATTAGCAGAAGATCAGAATGTTGCAGTTGGGATTGTTGTGGGTTCAATGATGCTTGGAATCTGTCTTATTATTGCTTTTTCAATTGCATTTTAATAAGATTTAACCTTTGGATTTAATAGTTTCAGAGAGAGATACGGGGTAGTAAACAGTTAATGTTTTATGGAAAAGACTGAAGTAAAAATCATTTTAATTTCAACCCTGGTTATCGCAATAAGTTCAATTGTTTATGAACTTTTAATCGGGGCAATCGCCACATATTTCCTTGGTAATAGTGTTTATCAGTTTTCAATTACAATTGGAATCTTTATGTTTTCCGCCGGCTTAGGTTCATTCCTGTCAGCAAAAATCAAAAAGGATGAGATATTTAATTTTATAACAATTGAGATAATAATTAGTCTTATTGGCGGTTGTTCTTCACTAATTTTAATGCTCTGTTTTGCGTATACTCGAGTCTATTCAGTTGCGATGTTTTCTATGTTGATTGTAATTGGAATATTAACCGGACTTGAGATACCGTTATTAATCAGGATTTTAAAAAGATATTTTGATCTTAAGTTTACAGTATCCCAGATTCTTGCATTTGATTATATCGGAGCATTAGTCGGGGCGGTGGTTTTTCCATTAATAATGCTTCCATATTTAGGTATTGGTTTAACTGCAATCGTGATGGGATTATTAAATATTTTAATTGCAATTTTAAATTCCTTTTTCTTTAGTAACCTCCTGAGAAAAAGACAATTTATTAAGTGGGTATCAGTTTCGGTCTTTGTTTTCTTGTTTTTACTGGGAATAAATACATCGAGACTTACAATTAAAATTACAGGTAAGCTATATCAGAATAGTGTAATCTGGAGTAAACAAACAAAATACCAGAGTGTTCTACTTTTAAAATTTAAAGATGACTATAGAATGATAATTGATGGCAATCTCCAGTTCTCATCAATTGATGAGTACAGGTATCATGAAGTTCTGGTTCACCCCGTAATGTCACTTGTAAAGAAGAATCGCAACATTTTGGTTCTCGGCGGTGGTGATGGCCTTGCAATTAGAGAGATATTGAAGTATAAGGATATTGATAGTATCACACTTGTCGATATTGATAAAGAGATAGTTGAGATTTGTAAAGAGAATGTTGTAATGAAAAAGCTTAACCAGAATTCACTCTCGCATCCAAAAGTTAAGATTGTAATTGATGATGCTCAGAAGTTTTTGGAAAAGACAGATGAAATTTATAATATTGTAATAATTGACTTACCTGACCCGAATAATTTCACTCTTTCGAAGTTATATTCTCAAGAGTTTTATCGGCTTCTTTCACATCACTTGAGTGCAGACGGAATAATTATAACTCAATCCACTTCACCTTTCCTGTCCAATGACGCATTCTCGTGTATACATAATACATTAAAATCTGTATTTAAATATGTTGTTCCTATTAATACCTATGTTCCAACTTTTGGATTATGGGGTTTTAATATGGCTTCAAATTACAAAATTCCGATTGATGATATAAATATTGAAGTTGAAACACGGTATCTCGATAACGAAGTTCTTAAAACAATATTTATCTTTTCAGATGATTGTAAAGTTAAAGAAACAAAAATTAATCAGATTCATTCACCCGTTCTCCAAATGTACTATTGGAAGAATTGGAAGAAATGGCGAGGTTAAATTGAAGAGAAAAAATTTATATTTAATACTTATTATGTTACTTCTGCCAACTATTATATTCTGTGATATTCTTGTTCCGATGGATTCTGTTCAGACAGATCACTTGAAAGCTTATGGACTTGTTTACTGGACACTAAAAAATTATGATAAACCATGTGAATGGTTATTAAATTACCGGGACGGTTCCTTTCTTATCCCGGACACCAATGAAATCCGCGGAAAAGCCGGGTTACTCGGAGTAAAGATTGAAGTGGTTTCACCTGAGAAAACTTTAAGAATATTTGAAACGATTAACGAGAATAACATGGAACGTGTAATCCTTGAAAAAGCACCGAAGGTTGCAGTTTATACTCCAATGGGTAATTATTTGCAGGGTTCTAAATATGACCCGCTTGAACCTTGGGATGATGCTGTAATTCTCGCACTTGAATATGCAGAAATTCCATATGATAAAATTTACGATAGAGGAGTCTTGGCCGGTAAACTTGATAAATATGACTGGGTGCATCTTCACCATGAAGATTTTACCGGACAGTATGGAAAATTCTACAGGAATTATCGTAATGCATACTGGTATAAAAAAAGAGTTGCCTGGACAAAAAAAGAAGCGAACGAATTAGGTTTTGAGTCAGTTCAGAAATTTAAGGCAGGAGTAGCATTGAAAATAAGAGAATATGTAATGAATGGCGGATTTATCTTTGCAATGTGTTCTGCTTGTGATACAATTGACATAGCTTTAAGCGCAATTGATATCGATATTATTCCATCGGAAATCGACAATACACCAATTGATCTCGATTATCAATCAAAATTAAATTATGATAGATGCTTCGCATTTAAAAATTTTAAGTTAATTCATGATGTTAATATTTATGAATTTTCTAATATCGATGTGAGTAATTATTTTAATCCGAAACAATCACATAAAGAAGATTTTATCTTATTTGAATTCTCAGCAAAGCAGGATCCCGTACCTACAATGTTAACACAGTCTCATAAGAAAGTCGTAACTGGTTTTTTCGGGCAGACAACTTCTTTTAAAGATTCCTTGCTTAAAGATGATATCATTACCCTCGGCACAGTACTTGAAGGAGGGAGGGTTAAATACATCCACGGGAATAAAGGTAAGGGTACTTTTACTTTTTATGGCGGTCATGACCCGGAAGATTATTCACATTATGTCGGGGACCCCCCTACTAATCTCTCCCTGTTTAAGAACTCCCCGGGATATCGACTTATCCTCAATAATATTTTATTTCCTGCCGCTAAGAAGAAGAAAAAAAAGACTTAGATTGAGGGGACGGAGGGTACATTTTGTTGCAGTATTATGTTTACTTCAGAATGTTTCCGGTCCTTTACTTTTTTTATTGTTTTCATACTCGTTTCATAAGGGAGGATTAAGTTCTTATGGTCAGGGCGTCTCGCCACACGCCCCTACACCGTTTATGATACAATGCTTTGGTTTTCGGATGAATAAATTAAAAAATTTATATTAAGAAATATCGCTCTAAACTACTGCATTGTCATATATAAAGCAAAATCAATATTCAATTAATAATTACTAATCATAAATCTTAAATGTGTAGCGAAGCTACACTTTTGCTACAATATTATATCGAGTATTTCATTATTAAGTTTTAATTGTGAGAAATTAAGTTTAAAATGTTTCAGTGTGAGTGGGATATATTGTTCATATTTTGTTTTACCTTTTTCAAATGCCAGGTAGCAGAAAGTTGCGATTGCTTTTAGATTTCTTTGCAATGCTGTATATAGGATCAAGTTGAAGTCTGTTTCGTATTCCTTACCGGAAAAATCGATATACCTTCTTATAATATAATCCTTTAGTTCATCGTCAATATCAACATATGAATCCCAAATTAAAGATGCAATATCGTAATGTTCAGGACCAATACGTAAATCCTGGAAATCTACATTAAAGACCTTACCATTAAAATGAAGGAGATTTCTGGAATGAAAATCCCTGTGAATTGTAAAGCCAACACTTGCATAAACTGTTTTGTTAAGTTCCTTAAAAAAATCTTTCAGGATTTTTTTCTGATCACTTGTTAAAGAAATGTTTTTATATTTTTTGATGTAATATTTGAAAAAGAAATTTTCTTCCCATTTGAATTTATCTTTTGAAAATGTTTCACCCTTAATTTTTGTTATCATTCTGATCGGGATATTTTTAATTTTGATAATTTCGTTCATTGCATTAAGGTAAATTTTTTTCAAATCATATTCTGACAACTGTTTTTCTTCAATAATCTTTAAAAGTGTATTGTCGCCGATATCCTGCATAATCACCAGCCCGGCATTCGGTATAACTTTGAATATTTTCGGGATTTTTATTTCATATAACTTCATCAATCCATAAGCTCTAAGAACTTGAAATTCACTTGATGTATGAGTGAGTTCTTTTTCATAATCCATAATTATAAATGATTTATTATCAGAGCTGAGTCCACGATAAAATATTCTATCGGAAGCATCTCCGGTTAATCTTGTAATATCTTTTAAACCGGTTAGTTTAGTTAATTCCTGAATTTTTTCTTTGGTCATATTATTGGAAGATTTTTTATTTTAATTAACTATTAATCAAACGATAATTTCTTCAGTCTCCAAATCGAAGATATGTACACTTGATATATTGACTACAAGTTCCATCTCCTGATTGATTTTCACATTGGTTTGAGGGCTTACTCTTGCAATTATTGAGTTATCATTGATTTTCAGGTATAAGAAGATTTCATTCCCCATCGGTTCAATTACTTCCACGATTGCTCTGAATGTTGTTCCTTCTTTTGGTTGAGCGATAAAAACTTTATCATAAATATCTTCCGGTCTAATTCCCAGGACAATTTCCTTACCTGTATGTGAAGCTATTTTAGTATTAAACGACTCAGGGAGTTTTAATGTAATATTTCCGGATTTAAAATAGAACTCAGAGCCTTTTGATTCGATTTTTCCGTTAAGGAAATTCATCGAAGGACTTCCGATAAACCCGGCAACGAATTTATTTGCCGGATTATTATAAAGATGAATAGGGTTATCGACTTGTTGAATATAACCATCTTTCATAACCACGATTCTATCTCCCATTGTCATAGCTTCAACCTGATCATGTGTTACATAAATCATTGTGGTTTTCAATCTGGAATGTAACTTTTGAATTTCGGCTCTCATTTGAACTCTGAGTTTTGCGTCAAGATTAGATAATGGTTCATCGAACAAGAAGACAGCAGGCTTCCTCACAATTGCTCTTCCAACTGCAACTCTCTGTCTTTGACCACCGGATAATTCCTTTGGTCTTCTCTTGAGGAGATGTTCAATCTCCAGAATTGTTGAAGCATCGTTAACTCTTTTTTCAATCTCATCCTTTGGATATTTTCGTAATTTCAAACCAAACGCCATGTTTTCAAACACGGTCATGTGAGGATATAAGGCGTAATTTTGAAAGACCATTGCAATATCTCTGTCTTTTGGGGAAATATCATTTACAACTGTTTCTCCAATCTTGATCTCTCCGCTTGAGATCTCCTCCAACCCTGCTACCATTCGAAGAGTTGTAGATTTTCCACAGCCTGAAGGCCCGACAATTACAACAAATTCTTTATCTTTGATCTCAAGATTAAACTTCTGAACCGCATAAACATCTTCACCAAATAACTTTGTAACATCTGTTAAGATTACTTGTGCCATTTATTGTACCTCCAAATATAAATTTTTTTGTTTAATTCTTTCTCTCATATATCCAACGAAATAAATAGAGCCCGTATTCACAACCAGTACTTTATGATGCTGGGAATCAACTGAAATTCCCAGGTGTGTTTTGTATTTAGTCAGATCCTCTGTGATTTTCAATGTTGGAACATAAGGTTCAAATAATTTAACCAGGACATCGGGATCTAAAGCTCGTTCAGAGACAGGCGAGACAACAAAAACCCGGTCAAATAACTTTGCTAAATCAATTAATTCTTTCTTACAAAGTTTATCCCTGAGAATTCCGATGACCAATACCTTTTCATCAAAATCGTCAAATATCTGTTCTAAGTATTTTTTCAGTGCAATAAATCCGGCTTTATTATGTGCTGCATCAATTAAAATAGTAGGGTTGCCGTCGTGAATTATTTCATTTCTCCCAAACCATCTTGTCTGCCTAATTCCTATTCTTAGTTTTTTTGTGCTTATGGGGAGTTCATTTTTTTTATTAAGAATATCCATTGCGGTGAGTGCTGTGTTCAAGTTGTCAAGCTGATGATCCCCTGTTAAAGGAAATTCTAAAATTAATGGCTTGCCTTTAAATTCAATCTCCAGCTTTTGCCGGTGAAGATTTTGCGATTTTCGTTTTATCTTAAATTTGTTTTTATCAGTAAAATGGATTTCTGATTTTTTTTCCTCAGCAACTTTTTTGAAAATCCCTATTAAATCTTTTCTTTTTTCACCAATAACAACAGGTACTTTATTCTTGATTACACCAGCTTTTTCCATGGCGATTTTCTCAAGTGTATCACCGAGGGTTTTTTTATGATCAAAATCGATATTTGTGATTACAGATACCTCAGGGATAATAATGTTTGTTGCATCTAATCGTCCTCCTAAACCAACTTCGATAATAGCAATATCAACTTTTTTCCGTCTAAAATGTAAAAAAGCCATTGCGGTCATATACTCAAAGAAAGTAGGGTATGATTTATTTCCCCAGCTTCGCTTTAATGCATTATTAATTACGATATATAGTTTTATTATCTCTTCCTGCAAGATATCCTTATTATTAATCCTGATTCTTTCTGTTAAATGTACAAGATGCGGCGAGGTTAATAATCCTGTTGTGTAGCCATTAGCTGTGTAGATTGAATGGAGAATTGTACCTACGGATCCTTTACCATTTGTACCTGCCACATGAATTGATTTGAATGACCTGGAAGGGTAATCTAAAATTGCATCGAGTTTTTTGATGTTTTTCAGGTCATACTTAATTTCTTTTTGGTGTCTGTTATAAATTGATTCTAAGACACTTTTATAAGTTATATTATTCATAAACAGAAAGGTAATCTAATATTTTTGATAGGGTTTCTTTAATTTTTATTCGGGGTATTATCATGTCAACCATACCGTGTTCAACTAGAAATTCAGATCTCTGAAATCCTTCCGGGAGATCTTGCTTGATGGTTTGCTGAATTACTCTGGGACCGGCAAACCCAATTAAAGCACGCGGTTCTGCAATGTTAATATCTCCTAACATAGCAAATGATGCTGTAACTCCACCAGTAGTAGGGTCAGTTAGGATTGAAATGTACGGAAGTTTATTTTCTGATAATCGGCCTAATGCCGCGGAAGTTTTTGCCATCTGCATCAGGGAGAGGATACTTTCCTGCATACGTGCTCCACCTGATCCCGAAACCATAATTACAGGTAATTTCTTTTCAATTGCCAACTCAACCATTCTTGTGATCTTTTCACCTACAACAGATCCCATCGAACCACCCATGAATGCAAAATCTAAAATCCCAAGAATTATAGGTCTGCCATTAATTTTCCCTTCCCCTATGATTACTGCTGATTTCCGATTTGTCTTTTTGACTGCAGCAACTATTCGATCTGAATATTTCTTTGAATCTTTAAAGCCAAGGGGATCAGTTGAAGTGATTTCCTTTTCAATCTCAATGAAACTTTCTTCGTCCAGCATTATCCTTAACCGCTCTGCAACTCCTATTCGGAAATGATAATCACATTTAGGGCAAACCATCTGGTTCTGTTTTAAAGCTTTTGAATAAATTATCTCTAAACAATTTGGGCATTTCCGCCACATCCCGTCCGGGATCTCTACTTTCTTCTCGCCATTTGGTTTTTTTATCTCTTTTTTTCTGCTAAACCATCCCATAATTTATTTAAATCTCCAAAATATCTTCTTGGGTTAAAATTTTAATTCTACCATGGTATTTAATTGTATAGATCTCTTGTGCTAATTCTTCAATGAACATAGGTTTCATGTGAAAAATATAAATGGGGACCGGTTTTTTTAACTTTTTTACTTCAATTTCAAGCTGGCTTGGAGTTAAATGCCCGCTTGATTTTGCTAACCAGTCAAGTCTATTGGGAAAAGATGTTTCGATAATTATTCCCTTTAGGTTTTTTGCCACCTTATTTATTTCTTCCCATAAATCATCAGTGTGATGCATGTCTCCAATATATAAGAATTGTTTACCGTCCTCCTCAAGTAAAAACGCTAAAGTCGGAACTATATGATTAACCCTGAATGGTGTAATTTTTATACCACCGACTTCTACCGGTTCCTTTTCGTGGATGGGGATAAAACCAAGTTTTGGTGCATCAATAGGAATATTTGTGAAATCCGGCCATATACTTTCACAGAACAAGTTATCTTTTAATGCTTTTAATGTTTCAAATAATCCATATATCTTAATTTGATTTTCCTTTCTTGAGAAAACGGTATCTACCAAAAAAGGTATTCCAATTGTGTGGTCGAGATGTGAGTGAGTAATAAAGATATGATCGATTGCAATCTGATCTTCATAATCTAAGAACATTGATGCTCCTGCATCCAGTAGTATTTTATCATTTACTAAAAAACAACTTAAATGATAGCCATTAATCATAGCGCCATAACAACCGATAACTTTAATTTTCATGACCTTTTCTCATTATCTACTTATTTAAAATATAATTTTATCACATTTTCTTTTATTTGTCAAATAAAAAAATACATATATTTTCCAGCATTTCTATTTTCAATTCAAGACTCCGATTAAGTTTTCAACTTCATTCAGGATTTCACAAGACTTTACAAGTGCCTTCATTGTATTATGGTCTTTGTATAAAGGTCGATCAATTTCCAGGAAATCAACATGGTTCCTGATAATATCTTTTGCTTTTTTAACTCCCATCCCGAATTTAAATGGATTCTCCATCTTATCCCTCAAGTCCAATGCTTGTGCCGCGGCCATAAGCTCAATCCCGAGGATACCATAAGCGTTGTCTAATATATGGAAGTTCTTAATTGCAGTATTCATACCCATTGACACAAAATCCTCCTGATCAGCAGCAGCGGGAATTGATTGAATTGATGCCGGAGCTGATAGGATTTTTTGTTCAACAATCTGTGTGTCGGCAGTATATTGGCTTAACATTAACCCTGAAAACATACCGGCTCCTTTTGTAAGGAATGGTGGTAATCCCACGCTTAAAGCCGGATTGTTCAATCTATTCATTCGTCTCTCTGATAAGACACTCACCATTGTAACTGCAATCCCAACCATATCCATTGGTAAAGCAACCGGACTGCCCTGAAAATTTGCACCAGATATCTGTAAATTCTCTTTCGGAAAGAATATCGGATTATCTCCAACTCCATTTAATTCAATTTCCACTTGTGATCTTGCCCAGGCCACAGCATCATGAGCTGTTCCGATAACCTGAGGAGTTGAACGCATAGAATAAGCATCCTGAACCTTAACTTTTAATTTTCCGGATGCCAGGTCTCCACCTTCGATTAACTTTTGAATTGCTTTTGCAGATTTGATAGCTCCTGCAAACCCCCGGGCTTCATGCAGTTTAGGAGAATAAGGCTTCATGTTGGCCCTTAAAGCTTCCAGTGACATTGCTGCTGCAATCTCTGCTTGTTTGAGCCACCTTTCAGTGTCAAAAAGCATTATTGCGCTCATCGCAGTCAGGACATTTGCGCCATTAATCGTAGCTAAACCATCCCTGGCTTTTAAACCTGGAACCTTAATCCTGGCTCTTTTAAAAACTTCCTTCCCGGATAATAATTCATCTCTATAATATGCCTTACCCTCACCCAATAATAAGAGTGCAATCTGCGACATAGGTGCTAAATCACCGCATGCTCCAACAGAACCCTTTCTGCATACATAAGGAGTTACTCCCTTATTAAGCATCTCAATTAATGTAAGTGTAATCTCAGGTCTGCAGCCGGAGTTACCATGAGCATGAACATTGACCCTGCCTAACATCGCTCCCCGAACATATTCAAGCGGCATTGCTTCCCCGATTCCGGCAGCATGATTATAAATTAAATATTTCTGGAACTGCTTAACTTGGTCTTCATCAAGTACAACTTCTGAAAATTCTCCAATCCCTGTATTTACGCCGTACATGATCTCTTTAGCTTCAAGCTTCCTGTCAACCATCTTACGGCAAAACTTTATCCGTTCAAGTGCATCAGGATGAAGCTCAACTTGCTCATGGTTTCTTGCAACTTTTACAACGTCTTCAATTGTTAAATTTGACCCTGTTACTATTAACATTACTTTCTCCTTTAAGTAGGGATGGGGTATTATTCTGTTGCAGAATTATATTTTCTTTCAAGCGATTCAAGATTCCGCAAAGTATAAATTTAAAAATCTATCTTAAAACATTTATTTTAAGTTCAAAGATATCCGGATATACCCCAGTTACATCTTTATTAATAAATTGAATATAATATTTCCCGGCAGCTAACTCAACTTCGAACGGAATTGATTTATTATTAACAATTAAATTTCCGAAGTTATCATAAATATTTGCTTTAACATCAATCCTTGGTTTATCAGACCCAAACTTCTTTAGAATTTCAATTAAACTATTTCCCTTTAATGTAAATTTAAAATAATCCATATCCCCGGCAGGGAAGAGATTAATTTTATTGAATTTTCCCAATATAATCTCTTTTGATTCAGAAAAAGAGTTATTCGGTTCAAATTTATCTAAAACAACAGGTTCAAATTCAACTTTTACAGAGAACAGGTCTTCGTTTTCTGAATTCTCATTTTCATCAAAAAGGATAAATGCAAAATCTCCTTCTGCAATAGGTATCTCAACCGGAAATGATAATGGTCCTTTTAATAATTCCCCGTCAAGATTATAGAAATTCAACATAAGTTTTATATCAATCGGCTTATTTTCATCATACGAAAATTTCAGATAGCCTGCATTAGGAGATTGGATCTTAAATGCTTCCTTATCTCCCTTTGGGAAGATATTTATTTTTAATGAGTCATTAATTTTTATTACTCGTGCTTCTTCCAGTTTATTATTCGGTTCAAATTTATCAAGAGCAACCTTAAAAAAATTAAGAATAATGCTAAATGCTATCTGTGATTCTTCGTCATTTAAATTATCTTTAATAGATAAGAAATATTCTCCCTTTGCAAGAGTTTTTTTAAATGGTATTTTAACATTATTAGCGATTATTTTTGTATCATTATCATATAATGTTGCGATTAGCTTAATATTGGTAGGCTTCTTAATGTCATATTCAATATGAATCATTCCCGGATCCTTAATTGAAAATTTAAAGAAATCGATATCTCTTTTTGGGAAAATGGACATCTTTATCTTTTTATTTAATTTAATCTTCTTCGCCTGGTTAAAACTGTCGTTAGGTTCATTCCGGTCTTTATCTTTACATGACCCCATGAATAGGATGAAAAACAATAGTGAAATAACAAAAAACTTTTTCATTTAATTACTCCTGATTTTAACTTTAAATAACTTAAATTAATTATATATCAATTACTTTTGAATGTCAAGTGAAAAATTAGGAAGCAGAGAGAAGTTTTGCTTCTCTCAATGAAGAAGTAAAAATGAAGAATGAAGAAGTAAGAATGTTTTTGCATTATTTAT
>DAOVMD010000434.1 GCA_030630935.1 Candidatus Mcinerneyibacteriota bacterium
AAGATAGATATTAAAGGCAACAAGAAATTTTCTGCCAAGAAGATAAAGCGCAAGATAGAATACCGTGACCGTGATATCAGGAAGGGCAAATTTTATTATGATGATTATGTTGCGATTGAAGTTATAAATAAGATTAAGCAGCTTTATATTGACAAGGGTTACAAGAATATTAGTGCAACCTATAAGGTTGTTGAAGAAGCTGCGGGAGTTAAGTTAGAGATCTATTTAAATGAAGGGAATAAGGTATTTATTAAAGATATAAAATTCAAGGGTAATAATTCTTTTAGTAATAAGAAACTTAAGAAACTTATGACAGTTAAGTCCCGGAAATTGATGGGGCTTTGGAAGAAAGGCATTCTTGATGAGTCAGAACTGAAAGGAGATATTGGAGCTATTCGTGATTTTTATTATAACAAAGGATATATATTTGCAAAAGTTGAAGATGGCGGAATAGAATTAGATGCATCGAAAAAGCGAATTTATGTAGTTATCAATATCATAGAGGGAGATAAATTCAAGTTTGGTAACTTAGAGATTGAGTTTGATGAGCTTGCAGACGGTGGTCCGATTTACGAAAAGAACAGAATTAAGAAAGACTTCCCAATTAAAACAGGTCAAAATTATTCTTCAAGAAAACTTCAGGAGACTATTGGATACATTCAGGATTTATATTCTAAGAAGGGCTATTTATCAGTAAAGATTTTTCCAAAAATTGATTATGATCAGGAGAAAAAAGTTGGGAATATAGTATTCAAGATTAAGGAAGGTTCCATATCTTATGTAGGCCGGATTATAATCAAGGGTAATGAGAAGACAAAGGATTATGTAATAAAGAGGGAATTAGAAATAAAAGAAGGAGATCCCTTCAATAGTGAGTTAATTCAAGAATCACAGAGAAAAATTTACAATTTAAATTACTTTAGTGCAGTATTTCCTAATCCTGTCGAAACCAAACTCTCAGATGTTGTTGATCTGGAATGGCGAGTGCAGGATAAGAAGACCGGACGGTACCGAATTGGTGGAGCTTATTCAAAAGAAGAAGGTTTAATAGGTTCATTGGAACTTGGCGAGAATAATCTTTTGGGTAGGGGCTACCTATTAAATTTCAAGTATGAACATAGTTCACGTCGAGATGATTTCTCGATTTCATTTACCGACCCGTGGTTTCTAAATCCATGGGTTTTAAAGAAGCAGCTATTAGTTGGTATTGATGTTTATCATCTGACTTATGATAGAGTGGAGTTATATTATCAAGAAGAGAAGTCTGGTATTTCACTTCGATTTGGTAAGGATTTCATGAAGCATTATAGGATATACTTAAAACTTCATCATGAAGAGGTGAAGATAAGTGTTGAGCCGGAAGATATTACAAAGGCACCTACTGATGTTATCCTCAATAAAGGGTTGGATATGACAAACTCCGTTTTCCTCCAAATCTCCCGTGATACCCGAGATTATTATTTTAACCCAAGTAAAGGTTCAAGGCTTGCATTCTCAGCAGAGATTGCCGGAGATTTCATAAAGTATAAAGGTGCATATTCCGGTTTCGGCGGTGATATCAATTACGGAAGGTATATATTTGACGGGAGTTGGTATTTCCCATCTTTCTGGAAATTTGTATTTAGTACAAAAATAAAAGCCGGAGTTGTCAGGGGTTATGCAAACACACCGGTACCTCCGATTTATGAAAGATTTTTCCTTGGCGGTGATTATGATGTTCGAGGTTATGAGGATAGGAGTATTGGTAATACACAATTAGCTTATGGTCGTGATAATTGGGAATGGGACAAGGCTACCTGGAATATTGATGGTGAAATTTTCACCAGGAACTTTATCATTAATCCTTATACCGGCGAATGGGTTGACCCGATTTCCGGTCTTGTAATTGACCCTGCCACCGGTCAGGAATTAATCGAGGATGGGACTATTGTTTATGGTGTTACCACTTATCCAATTGGTGGTGATAGAATGCTGAACATTACGCTTGAATATAAGTTCCCGGTTTATGATAGATTATGGGGAGCGGTTTTCTTTGATGCAGGGAATACCTGGTCAAAGATATATTTTGATATTGATAATGATGGGAAACTTGATGAAGTTTATGTTGAGCCGCTTTCAATTCATAATTTTGATCTTTATACAAGTTACGGTCTCGGTTTCATGATTGATGTCCCATTCTTCGGAGTTTTACATATTGATTATGCTTGGGGACTTAATCATCCGACAAAATCAGAAGAAGGCAAGACCTGGGATACCGGGCGATTGCATTTTAGAATAGGAACAGAATTTTAATTTGGAGGTTTAAAATGAGAAAGAATTTAAATATTCTCATTGCTGTAATTTTCTTTTGGTCAGGGTTTGGACGCTTCGCTAGATCTTCGATGCGATACCCCGTACCACGGCAAATACGGGATAAACTCCAGCTCCTACATTGTTTGGGAAACAATTCTCTCGTCTTCGAATTTAATTCAATCTCACTTTTCTCTTCACTCTTCACACACATAATTTATAATCTTTTGTTAACAAATAAATATTAATATAAGATAATATGTTTTATCTAAAATTTACTTTACAATTTGAAAAATTTATGGTATAATTGAAATTTAATTTTGAAATAATCGTAGTTGAAGTTGTTAATTTAAAAAAAGAGAAGGACTATGAGAAAAAAGACTTTTTTTACAGCAGTAATCTTAATGCTATTACCGTTTATTATTTCATTCGCAACTGGTTTTGCCGGTAAGTACATTGAAGAGGTTCGACTTGAAGGTTTAGAGGGAAGTGAAGTTAAAGAGAGCGAAGTTACGTCGATTTTAAGAACTGAGCGCGGGTTATATCTAAATCTTTCTGACCTTAATAAAGATGTTAAGGATCTTTTTGAGACAAAATATTTCAAAGATATTATAATTGACGTTAAGCCTAAAGGTGAGAATGTTATAGTAATCTTTAAATTTATACCCAG
>DAOVMD010000297.1 GCA_030630935.1 Candidatus Mcinerneyibacteriota bacterium
ATTATCTCAGAAAAGTTGAGTGCCAAGAAAAAGAAAAAAGAGAAGAAAGAAGAAGAGGCTAAAGCAAAGGCTAAAAAAGAAAAAGAAGAGACTAAAGAAGAGTCTAAAGAAGAGACTAAAGAAGAGTCTAAAGAAGAGTCTAAAGAAGAGTCTAAAGAAGAGTCTAAAGAAGAGTCTAAAGAAGAGTCTAAAGAAGAGACTAAAGAAGAGACTAAAAAAGAGACTAAAGAAGAGACTAAGGAAGAGACTAAGAAAGAGACTAAAAAAGAAAAAGAAGATAAGAAATAACTATTTCTTAAATAATTCGCAGGGGGATGAAATCCATCTCCCTGCCGTTTCATTATGAAAAAATTTATCCTTTTTACATTATTGATTTTTATTTTATCACTCACAGCAATATCTGTAGATGTTCCGGATTATAAATACACGGAAGTATATCAATTCAATTCAGAGTTTACTTTAAAGAAATTCACTTATGAATTCCCTGTTGAGTGGGACAATGAATGGTACTCTCATTCTTCAGGTTTCAGAATATCCGATGGATCTCTTGACAAGGTCTTATTATTACTTAATCGGGAACTGAAACTCGAAGGGGAGCTTGTAAAAGATAATTTCTATTTCCAACTTAATTATATCGAATATAAAAACCAGGATTTTGAAATGAAATATATTCGATATCAACTTACACAGAAAATATGGAAGATGTTTCATGTTCTAATATTTGGAGTATCGGAATATGATAAGACACAAAGTGATTTCGGGGTAGGAATTGCATTTAGAAAAAACTCTAATAATTTCATTGAACTGAAATACTTGAATGAAGATTTCTTATATAATATGAAGGCCGATGTAAATTCAAATTATGAAAGAGGAGAAAAACCGGGAAAATTTATTATTAATTTAAATTCTCTCTCAAGCGAATGGTTAGTTACTTCTTATATTTCTATTTCAACACTCACAATCCTGGAGAATACCCTATCAGATACAGAATCAGAAGTTATTAAGGATTATTGTAATTATGGATTCTTTCAAATTCATAATATGCCGCCTATGCTTAACTGGACTTTTGGAGTAAAACTAAGTTTTCAAGAACATATATATTCTTATAGACTTTTTGATCGATCTATTATGATACCTTACACCTTTGGTGACCTGGAAGATTTTAATTTTATCCGGGGATATTATTCAATTGAAGTATTCAGTCAAAGAAAAACTCCAAAGGCAACATTCCAAAAGAAATTATTTTATGGTACCAGCCGTTTCAAGTGGAAGGAATATACATATCCCACCAATAATAATGTTTACCGGAGAGATGATTACGGGTACAGCTCAAGTTTAAATTATAAATTTACTGATTGGTTCTCGGCATATTTCAACTATTACTTCATGTACACGGTTATGAAGCAGGAATTCCAAAAACCGGATGTGGAAGATTTCAATTATAAAAAATCCGGAAACACTTTTGCTGTCGGACCAACATTTACATTGAAAAAAGGACGAATTTCTGTTATAGTTAACTATGACGTTGACAGTAATACTTTCGATGGCGGAAATATTCAATTTCAATTAATCTTATAAGGGAGTTTAATATGAGTATGACAGGTAATATCGAAGAATTTATGTTCGAAGGCATAAATTTCAATGCGAAACAAATCCTTGATGCCGGAACCGGCAAAGGCCTGTTCACAACCCGGCTTGTTCAACTCGTGGGAAAAGCAAAGGGCAACAGGAAAATAATAAGTATTGATATGGATGCTGAAAAATTCAAGAATGTAACAGCACGCTTAAAAGGAAATCAAAAAAAATATATTGAGTTTATTAAAGCAGATCTTGCATCGTTGTCATTTATCGAAGATAACACCTTTGATATTATCTTCTGCCATCATATCATTCATATAATTAATACCAGGCCCCTGAAGGCAACTCAAGCACTTTATGAATTTAACAGGGTCTTAAAAACTCATGGGACATTAATAATAAACGAAAATTACCCAATCAATGGAGCTCATAGTGAAGAATATAAAATCTTTTCTGAATTGAAACGATTAAAAACAATATTATATATTTACCTCAATAAACAATTATCTCCAAGGATTTATCCTGAAGACATTGCTTATATCCTTAAAAAAATAGGCTTTGAAAAAACCAATATTAAGGCTTTTAAAGATCAGACATTTCATATAAAGTTATTTGATCACTTCTTTAATGAGATAAAAGTTGAAGTTCAAAGAATTGAAGATACTTTTTTAAAAACTTTCTTTGAAAACCGGCTTAACACAATTAGGCAGACTTACAAAACGACTCCCGGGACAATTCCTCCTCAATATGTAATTAAATTAACAAAATGAAAAACATTGAGGATAAACTTCTTAAAGATATCTACAGTTTTACTTTTAAGAAGAATGGTTCCGACAGTGAATCAGTTGGTTTAGGTCAAGTATTTCAGGATATATTAAACCTTAATAAGCCCTCTGGGTCTGATCAAACTCACCAGGTCATTTTCAATAATTATCACGAGTTCATCTCAGAACTTGAAAATAGAAAAAAAGAAATTGATATTATCTTCTTTCAGAATCCGCTATCGTTTCTTAATCTGAATGAGTTTGTGAATTTTATCAAGGAGAATATCTCTATAGTTAAATCAACCGGTGCAATAATTGTTCTTTCAAATGCATTTGAAGATGAAATAATCGACGATGATTCTTTCATACCAATAAGATTGGTTCGAAAGGAGCTGGTTGAATTTGATATTATAGTTAAAAGGAAAAGAGCTTCAGGAAAACAATGGATGATTAAATTTATTAAAAAAAGAATTTCAAAAACCAAAAATGAAAACTTAAAATTCTCCATACCTCTTGAGTTCTTTAATCATACTTTCAATAAACATTACCCTGAGTATTTTGTAAAAATCCCAAATTCCTTTACTCAATATCTTAACCTAAAAACCACATTACTTCTCTTCCCAAGGCCAGGCAATGAAAACTGGATAAAGCAGCTAAATCTTAATAATCCGGATATTGTATTATTTAATAAAACCAACTTCAAAATAACCGAAAATTTAATCGAAGACAACCTTGAGCTTAATAACTTAAAAAAGAAATATGACTTAATTATCTTATCTCCTGACTTCTTATTAATCCTCAATCAGAATAAAATAATAAAAAGACTCTTCTCAAGAATTCAAGAACTGCTTAAGAAGAACGGCGTATTCATATTTAACTTAAATAAGCTGCCGGAATATTATAATATTAAAAAGACCATGGTTCTGGGCAGTACATTAACCGTAGTTGAAAAATATATTAACCACGATAGAAAGATTGGATATAACTTCATAAATGTAATTGATGAAGGCGGCAAAAAAAGTCAGGTCCAAAAAGAAGCGTTTTATACGCATGAATTATTAAAATCAATCTTGGAAAACAGAAACTATAAAGTTGTTGTTGAAGAAGAGGACTCTAATAGCTTTTGGTTTGTTGTAAAATAAAGGCTTCACCGGAACCGGAACTAATGAAAACAAATACCTTATATAAAAACTTCTTTGATTTATTAGATACTTGGACCAATTTGACTGATTCACAGAAACTTGAACTTTTCCACTCACAATACTTTATAATAAATGAAAACTTTTTCAATTATTATTATTTCAATTACCTAGATATAAATAAAAAGCAGCTTGGTGATAGAGTTTTAGGAATTCAACCTGAACATTATGCCCAGATAAAAGAGTTATGCCAAAATATGCCGCCTGAAAAAATAGTAAGACCGGTAATTGATAAATGCAAAAAACTCCTGGATATAGAACATGAGTTAAATATATTTTTAATAATTGGTTTCTTCACACCTGAAGGAATTTCCGTTTCCATTGAAGAAATTGGAGAAAAGAATATAGTAATCGGTCTCGAGAGATTTAAGGAATTTAATACTCTTGAAATAATAATTGCTCATGAGTATGGACATTGTCTTTTTGATTTAAAGTCCACTTTAACAACTTATGAAAAGTTTCACCGGGAAGGTCTTGCTTTTTTCTTCTCCAGTTTAATCTTCCCTGAAAAACCGTTAACCAAAATTGTTTTTATGACCGATTCGGATATCTATGAAATTAAAAACAATATTGAAGATATAAAACATAAAATCTTTAAGGATGAATTCTCTCAAATTAATTTATTTAAATACTCCGATATAAAATTACCCAATAGATTTGGAAACCTCGCTTCATATCTTTATATTAAAGACTTATCAAAAACTCTCTCATTGAAGAAAATTATAAACATAAAAAATCCCAAAGAACAAATCCATAATTGGGTCAAAACCTGAGAACAGAGAACAGAGAGCAGAAAAAAAAATAACATGGACTTTTATGAGACTTGTAAGGAAAAACATAAAAACGAATGATTGTCATTGCCAGGATTGAATCAAATTAAATAAACGCCTGAATGTCATTGCGAGGCTTGTCCTGAGCATAGCGAAGGAACCAGACGCGGCAATCTTATAGTTTCGCTCCGCTCAACATTGATAATTGAATATTGATAATTGACCTTCCTGCAAAAACAAGGTATCAAAAAAGTGTTTTGATAGCGAGTTTAGG
>DAOVMD010000227.1 GCA_030630935.1 Candidatus Mcinerneyibacteriota bacterium
ATACGCAATTACATTCACATAAATACTATCATAATCTGCATTGAAACTAAATTGTCTTGAATCACCATCTACTCTCTCATCGATGAATGCATTTTTAAATTGAGCAGAAGTTGAGATTGGAAAAGTTGAAGCTAAAAGTCTGTATTGGATTGCTGCCCCGAAATAATCTCCGTCATCATAAGCCCTCTCCCATGAAACCTTAATATCGCCAAGTTTATTTAATAATTCCGCTTTAAAATTAACTGCGGCAGGTGATTCGAAATCTGCTTTTACCAAAGTTGCGGGGTAAGCAAAATTGGGAATAGTAAACGCTTCAGTTGAGATATAGAAATTCCTATCCTGTGGTCGAAAAACGATCTCTGTACCGTGATATGGGAGATATCCCTGAGTAAAATCAATAATTCGATAACAAAATTCAATCTCATCTGTTACAGGATTATATTTAAAAACATTCCCATCTTTAATTTTAGAAGTAGCCTGGATAAAAAATCCTGTTGTACATCCATAGATACAACCATCATCACCAAACGTTAAACCCGAAATGGAAACAGAAGAAAAATTAGTATCGACCTTTCCAACCACATGGAACGTGGATTGAAGAATGTCATAATAGAAAAAATATCCACCTCTATTATGAGAATAATTCAAAGTTCCACCATAAACTCTTTCATTCGCTTCATCATATAATAATGCACTTATCCCCACTGTATCATTAGCAAAAAAAGTAGTACCGAGGTCTTCAAATGTTTTTCCGATGGGATTAAACCTATATAATTTCGCATCGGGAGAGGATCCGCAATAAATATTCCCGTCCTTATCAGGGGCTAATGCGATAAATCTTTCGGTAGTTGGATAGATTGAGGAGATATCAACTGAATATGTAACTGTTGAAGTTATCAGATCATATTCAGAAAAGTACTCGTTTGGTAGAATTGACAATGGATAAGTGCCCGAAGTCGAGACATAGAATAATGAACCTTGATTCGAGCCTCTTGGTTTATCAGAGCAAATTGCTTCAACAACTGTTTCTTCAGGTTCAGGTGCTCCGAGAATAATTGGAGCTGTGGGGGTTTCATTATAAAGTTCCGAACTAATTGCAGTTGTAACTAAACATGAATAAGAATTAGGTTGATCTGACAATAAACCCATAAGAATTAAATCATCAGAATTATATTTTTTCATAACGATTCGATTAATCCATTTATAAGAATCATGAACTGACTCTCGAAAGGAATATACTCTCCTTGGATTATTATTTATTGAAGTGCCTTGATTAATTGGAAGGTCAGGGTTATAATAAAATAGAATACTTACCCCCCCGTGAACACTCATGCTTCCGGTTCCGCCTATAATCATTCCATCTTTAGTTATTTCAAGATCCTTTAGGGAAAATTGATTAAAGAATAATTGTTCTTCCTGGTATCCTAACAAGTAGAAATTTGCTGAGACATTAAGAGTAAGTAAGCCTAAAAAAATCAGGAGCAATAACTTTTTCATAATTTCACCAAATTATATTTTTTTAAATCCAATATTCAATTATCAAGGGAGCAAGCTCCCTCTAACAATGGGTCTTTAAGACCCCAATTATAAATGCGAAACGCATTGAAGTTTTTATTTTGTAATAGATAATTTTCCTTTAAATTTATTTCCATTTATATCTTCCATGTAGTAAATATAAGTTCCTGAGGATATTAAATTTCCCTTTTTATTATTTAGATCCCAAATAAAACCGTTTTGAGTAACTCCCGGTTCAACTTGAGATTCTATCCCGATTTTTTCAAGGGAACTCAAGTCTGCAACCAATTCCCCTGCGATTGTATAGATATTAAATACTTTTAATTTAGACGGTAAATTCACAAATTTTATTCCGCCCGAATGCTCACCATATTTATATGGATTAGGAAAGATAACGGGTGAAGTTTCCAGATTAAAAATCACACGCGTTGGAATATTATATGGAGAAGGATTATAAACATCATCATACGCAATTACATTCACATAAATACTATCATAATCTGCATTGAAACTAAATTGTCTTGAATCACCATCTACTCTCTCATCGATGAATGCATTTTTAAATTGAGCAGAAATTGAGATTGGAAAAGTTGAAGCTAAAATTCTATATTGAATTGCAGACCCAAAATAATTTCCGTCATCATAAGCCCTCTTCCATGAAACCTTAATATCACCAAGTTTATTTAATAATTCTGCTTTAAAATTAACTGCGGCAGGTGATTCGAAATCTGCTTTTACCAAGGTCCCGGGGTAAATAAAACCTGGAATATTGAAAGCTTCGGTTGAGACATAGAAATTTCTGTCCTGGGGTCTAAAAACGATCTCTGTGCCGTTATATGGGAGATATGCCTGAGTAACATCAACAATTGGATAACAGAATTCAATCTCATCTGTTATAGGATCATATTTAAAAACATTCCCTTCTTTAATATCAGAAGTTGCCATGATAATCAATCCTGTTGTGCATCCATAGACACAGCCATCATCACCAAACGTTAAGCCCGAAATGGAAACAGAAGAAGAATCAGTATCAACCTTTCCAACTACATGGAATGTGGATTGGAGTATATCATAATAGAAAAGATATCCGCCTCTATACTGAGACAGATTCATAGTTCCACCATAAACTCTTTGATTTGTTTCATCATATAATAATGCACTTATACCAACTGTATCAGCAGCAAAGAAAGTAGTACCGAGGTCTTCAAATGTTTTGCCACTGGGGTCAAACTTATATAACTTCGCATCCGGCAAGGAACCGCAATAAATATTCCCGTCCTTATCCGGTGCTAATGCAATAAATCTATCGGTACTTGGAAAGATTGAAGATATATCAACTGAATATGTAACTGTTGAAGTTATTAAATCGTATTCAGAAAAATAACCGTTTGGGGGGTTGGAATTTGGATATGACCCCGAAGTCGAAACATAAAACTTTGAGCCTTGAGCTGAGCCTCTTGGTTTATCAGAGCAAATAGCTTCAACAACAGTTTCATCGTGCTCAGGTGCTCCGAGAATAATTGGAGCTGTGGGCGTTTCATTATAAAGTTCTGAACTAATTGCGGTTGTAACTAAACATGAATATGAATTGGGTTGATTTGATAATAAACCCATGAGAATTAAATCATCAGAACTATAATTTTTCATCACTATTCGATTTATCCATTTATATGAATCATGAACTGATTCTTGAAAGGAATATACTCTTCTTGGATTATTATTAATTGAAATTCCTTCATTAATTGGAAGGTCCGGGTTATAATAGAATAAAATACTAATCCCGTCGTTAACACTCATGCTTCCGGTTCCACCGATAATTATTCCGTCATCAGTGATTTCCAGATCCTTAATGGAAAATTGATTAAAAAATAATTGTTCTTCCTGGTATCCTAACAAGTAGAAATTTGCGGAAACATTAAGAGTAAGTAAGCCTAAAAAAATCAGGAGCAATAACTTTTTCATAATTTCACCAAATTATATTTTTGAAATCCAATATTCAATTATCAAGGGAGCAAGCTCCCTCTAACAATGGGTTTGACCCCAATTATAAATGCGCAGCGCAGTAAAACTTTTATTTAATAACGGATAATTTTCCTTTAAATTTATTTCCGTTTATATCTTCCATATAGTAAATATAAGTTCCAGAGGATATTAGATTTCCATTTCTATTATTTAAATCCCAAATGAAACCATTTTGAGTAACCCCCGGTTCAACTTGTGATTCAATCCCTGTTCCTTCCAGGATATTCAAATCTGCAACCAATTCCCCTGCGATGGTATAGATATTAAATACCTTCAATTTTGATGGTACGTTCACAAATTTTACCCCGCCGGAATGCTCACCATACTTATATGGATTAGGAAAGATAACGGGCGAAGTTTCAGGATTAAAAATCACACGAGTTGGAATATTATATGGAGAAGGATTATAAACATCATCATATGCAATTACATTCACATAAATACTATCATAAGTAGCATTGAAACTAAACTGTCTTAAATCACCATCTACTCTCTCATCGAGGAATGCGTTTTTAAATTGAGCAGAAGTTGAGATTGGGAAAGTTGAAGCTAAAATTCTATATTGGATTGCAGAACCGAAATAATCCCCGTCATCATAAGCTCTCTCCCAGGAAACTTTAATATCGCCAAATTTATTTAATAACTCTGCCTTAAAGCTAAATGCATCAGGTGATTCAAAATCCGCTTTTAACAGAGTTGCGGGGTATCCAGGGGAAATATTGAATGCTTCAGTTGAGACATAGAAATTTCTATCCTGCGGGCGAAAAACGATCTCTGTCCCGTGATATGGGAGATATGCCTGTTCGGTATCAATAATTGGATAACAAAATTCAATCTCATCTGTTACAGGATTATATTTAAAAACATTTCCTTCTTTAATATCAGAAGTAGCCATGATAATTATTCCTGTTGTACATCCATAAATACAGCCATCATCACCAAAGGTTAAACCTGAAATTGAAACAGAAGAAGAATCAGTATCAACCTTTCCAACTACATGGAATGTGGATTGGAGTATGTCATAATAGAAAAGATATCCACCTCTATATTGAGACATATTCATTGTTCCACCATAGACTCTTTCATTTGCTTCATCATATAATAATGCACTTATCCCAATTGTATCATTAGCAAAAAATGTAGTACCGAGGTCTTCGAATGTTTTAGCAGTGGGATTAAATCTATATAATTTTACATCGGGAACTGAACCGCAATAAATATTCCCATCCTTATCCGGAGCCAATGCAATAAATCTGTCTGTAGTTGGATAGATTGAGGAGATATCGACGGAATATGTAACTGTTGAAGTTAATAAATCATATTCAGAAAAGTAACCATTTGGCGGATTGGAAATTGGATATGATCCCGAAGTCGAGACATAGAATTTTGAGCCTTGAATTGAGCCTCTCGGTTTATCAGAGCAAATTGCTTCAACAACTGTTTCTTCAGGTTCAGGTGCTCCGAGAATAATTGGAGCTGTGGGGGTTTCATTATAAAGTTCCGAACTAATTGAAGTTGTAACTAAACATGAATATGAATTAGGTTGATTTGATAATAATCCCATAAGAATCAAATCATCAGAATTATAATTTTTCATCACGATTCGACTAATCCATTTATATGAATCATGAACTGATTCTTGAAAGGAATATACTCTCCTTGGATTATTACTAATTGAAATCCCTTGATTAATTGGAAGGTCCGGGTTGTAATAGAATAAAATACTTATTCCGCCGTCAACACTCATGCTCCCGGTTCCACCGATAATTATTCCGCCATCTGTTATTTCCAAATCCTTTATGGAAAATCTATTAAAGAATAATTGTTTTTCTTGATACCCTAACAAGTAGAAATTTGTAGAGACATTAACAGTAAATAAACCGAAAAAAATCAGTAGGAGTACCTTTTTCATAATTTTACCTCTTTCATGATTTTACCAAATTATATTTTATTGATCCGATATTTAATTCAGCTGCATAATTAAATTGTTCATTATAATCAATTTTGGGATGGACAATTTTAAACTTCTCAGATGAGGGTCCGGCAGATCCTACTTGGCTATCCGGAATTCCAGCTGCAGAATTCACAAGATCCAAAGATGCCTTATCAATCGCAATAGGATCGAACGATGCACAGATTCCAATATCA
>DAOVMD010000409.1 GCA_030630935.1 Candidatus Mcinerneyibacteriota bacterium
GGACTGGTGTGAAGGTTATTACATTTGGTTAAGTATTATAATTAGGCAAGAACATTGGGGTTTCACCCCCATCAAAAGTTTTAAAGTAAAGCAATATCATAAATAATGCAAAAACATTATTCATTCTTACTTGATGAGGGAAGCGAATTAAGTTTTTTTTATTTCTAAATAATTTCACCGAGATGTGCATTTGTACATCTCTACAATAACATTTGAACACTTGAACGCATGCAAAGCATGCATTGAACACTTGAACACTTTATTGTTGAGCGAAGCTCAGCGTGGTCAGATTGAAATATAAAATTGTCCCAGATTTCACATTGGAAACTATTATCTCTTTTTTTGAAACGGAAAGTTGTAAAATCACATCAAACTCATATAGACCATGTACCTCGAAATGAATCGTTGTAGAATCCTGGCTTGTAGTTCCACGCCCGAGAAAGACCTCTCTCATCTGAGTCTGTTCTAATCTCGAATATCCACAATCTTGTGGTACTTCACCCGGTTTCAAATAAACCCTGATCCCCGCTTCACAGATCTGTGGTTTATCTCCTCGTATGAATTTTATCTGAATGAAATTTTTTGAAAATAATATATTTTCAAATATATGCACACCGGAATTAGAACATACGAACAGATCCAAATCACCATCATTATCAAAATCCGAAGATGCACAACCCCAACCATTATATACCCTTACTCCTGAAAAATAAGTAAAATCTTTACCTGAAAGAAAAAGCGGTATAGGACCTTCACCAAAGTCATGAAAAGGATTAAAATAAAAAAATGATCTCCTGGAAGGATAGATTGAAGTTATATAAATATCTAACTCCCCAGACCCATTAAAATCTGCAAAGAGCGGATCGGAATGAGTCTCTTCAAATTTAATTTCCAATTCTGCTCTTTTATCAGTAAAATTCCCTTTCTCATTTATATAAAACATTGATTTATTTGAGAATTTAATATATCTCGGATGAGCCAGGTTTGCACAGAACAGGTCAAAGTCCCCGTCATTATCGATATCACCCCAGACAGACCCGATTGTATGCCCGTAATAACCATCGACTTTATCTCCGTTTATTTTTAGATCATCCGCGATATTCACAAACTTCCCATCTTTAAAATCCCATAATAGGTTTTCATCCAGGCGATAATTAGAAACATAAATCTCCTGAATCCCGTCATCATCAAAATCGCACGGGCTTACTCCCCTTCCGCATAGTTCTTCACCATACGGCGGAATCATTCCAAGTTCAATTGATGCTTCCCTGAAACCTTTTCCTTCTTTATTTATATATAATTTATCAGGTGTTCCTATCGCATACGGATCAAACTCGGACTCTCTCCTCTTCTCATAATTTGCAACGTAGATATCAGGCCAACCATCCCCATTGAAATCACCGACTGCACAGCCCTCTGAAGGATAACTATCTGTGATATTTCCAAACTCTTCAGTTTTATCCACAAACTTCCCGGGCTCAACCTGAATCCAGAGTTTATCACCGCTCTCCTTGTGAGAGATTGTATAGATATCTAATAGACCATCAAGATTAAAGTCACACCAGATCCCGCCATTCGAAGGATTACCGGCTAAACCAACTTCATCAGTCACTTCTTCAAATTCAAAGTTACCCTTATTCTTAAATAATCTTACCCCGTTTAACAGAATATCATCATAACCATCATTATTATAATCACCAATCGCAATACGACCTGCTTTAACTTCTTTAAAAGCAGTAACTTTTGTTAAATCTTTAAATTGAATATTGGATGCTCTACGATTTCCTTCATAGTATAAGGTTTTTGAATAAATCTCTTCCCGATTTAATTTTTTCTTAAATGGAAAGACTCCCCTACCATATTTTTTCTTTAATAATTTACCGTATCTCTCTTCTGATTTCCTGGTCCACCTATCTCTCGTATCCCCTGCGTAAATTGCAAAACGATAACTTGACTTAGCACGAACAATTTTGCTCTTCTCCTGACACAAACCGAATAAATAATAGAATTGTGCTTCTGTATCTTCATCATCCACACCACGATGTGCTAAACCCTGTGCTTTTACAATATAGTTTTCAGCTGTTTTATATTCCTTCATCTCAATCATCACTCTTGCATAATTAAAATACACACTCGATTTCATTTCATCCTTCATTTTTTTCCAGACATCTTCCGTATATAAATGATCATAGAAATCAAGTTCCCAACCCCTATCAATTATCTCAACTGCCTTCCTTGAATATTCAAGTGCACGTTTCTTATTACCTTTCATCTCAAGGTAATTATAAGCAATTGCATTGAGTATATAGGGAGAGTTTTTAAATTCTTCAATTGACATTAATAAATCAACTTCCTGCTTGAACCGCCTTCTCTTCTTCAGTGACCTGAGCGTATAGAGTTTTGTTGCGATTACTTTTTCATTGAAATATGTGATACTATGTGTTTCAAGGAACTCATCACACATCTCAAGACGTTTCTTATCATCTCTTTCAACTGAGATACTGAAATAATCTTCCCTGGTTAAATCAATCGCGTACTTAGTATCAGGATGCTTTTCCAGGTATTCATATTTAAATTTATTCGAAGTCTCTTTATCCCTGATTAAATAATAGCCCCTGATAAGAAATTTATAATACTTCTCTTCATCATTCATATCCTTTGCAACTGCAATAAGCATTGCTGCTTCTTCAAACTCAGATTTGACCTTTTCATACTCAATATCTTTATCTTCTGCAATCTGTAATCTTAAACGCCAGGTCTCAAGATTCAATAATGGGAATTTTAAAATATCACTGCACTCATCTTCAATAAACTTGATCGCTTCAGGAAACTTTTGTGATTTCACAAGATAATAATATTTCAATTCTTCATAGTTCTCAAATTCAATAGATTCATCTTTAAGATTATTAACTGAATCCCAGAATATTGTATTTCCTTTTAAACCTTCGATCAACTCAAATGCCTTACTATAATTTAAGTTTCGTGCTTCATTATCTATCTGTTTGAAATAATTTAGAACATCTTCATTCCCAACTACATCATCCGAACCTGCGAAAATCCTTGAACTTGAAATAAGTAAAATACTCAATATGAATACTAAAATTAAACCTGATGATATTTTTTTCTTCCGCATTACAAACTCCGATATGTTTTAAGAGTCTGGCCCGCAATCGTCTCAGGTGAATATCTCTGTACGAGTTTAAAATTATCCTTCCCTATCTTCTCCAAGTCTGATGCAAAAA
>DAOVMD010000433.1 GCA_030630935.1 Candidatus Mcinerneyibacteriota bacterium
AGTAATGGTAATTTAATAGTCGGTATATACTGTTTAATATAAAATGAAAAAAGGTTATTGATTTTATGCATGAATAAAAAATCTTCCAGGTTACTAAAATTCTCTAATTTATTTATTTTTAGTTTGAAATTATTAATTATATTATTTCTTGTACCCGACGGAAGCAGCCAATGTAATCTTGAGGTTTCTATTAATATTTCTTTTTGAACTTCCGAGATTATCATATTATTGATACTAACAGGTTATAAAGTTCTTTTCTATCTTTTGCTGCATAGGTTATCTCATAACTATCAGGGATGTTTTGGAGATTAGTAGTTAGTAGTTTAAATATCTTTTTATAATATGTTTTAGATTCCGTTAAATAATCAAAGTTAGTCATATGATAAAGAAGCTTGTACACTTTTTCAAGTGAGGTTATCTTTCTTACAGCAACTTTCTCTGTCTCCTTATTATAATTTAAAAATATTAATTTGTCAACCTTTTTTGGGATTAAAGTTCTCTTTGAAATTTCAGGTAAATGCAATAGGTTTATCCTCTGGTTAAAGATAGTAATCTTATCTTCATATAATAAATAATCGCTAAATTTATTTGAGATTTTTTGATAGAAAGGTTTTTCCGGGACCTGTAATAATCTGGGAATGGGAATTGCCTTTAGCTTATTGATATCCATTAAGAGTAAAGTATCTTCATCTGTAAATACTAAATTGTCGTTTAATAAATTTTGAATTGAGAGAGAAGTTTTTCCTGTGCAGACGTTCCCGGCAATAATAATGTTTCTCTTTTTTATTCGGAGGAATGCACTGTGAAGAGGGAGCATATTATTTTTAATAGCACTATAATAAATCCCAATATATCTAATCCAGTTTTGTGTCATGAGAATATCTTCACTTGTGAAGGGATCAGTTTTGAAAGAAAAAAAAGTATTGCTCTTCCAGTCATTTAAAAAACTTATTTTATGTAAAGTATCAAATTCAATTTTATTAGTTTTAAATTGTAAAGTGGTTTCAGGAGCATTTAAGTTTTGAATAAAAATCTTTATTCCAGCGTTTTCATTTTTATATTTAAGTTTGTTATATTCAACAGAATAAGGGGTGAAATTAATATTAGAATCAATAAATATTTCAAAATAAGATTTACCTATTTTAACCTGAAACGGTTCATGATACAACATGGGAAATGACTCTGATATATTCGGACGGATTAAAGTCCTGCATCTTAATAATATCCGGTCCTCTATTATTATCAATGAAATAAAATTCATTCCCGAAGTAGAATATTAAAAATGCATGTCCCGCTGGATTCTGTTTGAGAAAAAACTCAGTATAAATATCAAAAGGTATTTTTAACCAGGCAAGGTAATAACCAATGACAATAACTGTTGTTTTACAATCACCGGTATAATACTTCAACCCTTCCTGGGGTAGAGTCCATTCATTTTGCTTCTTAAAATGTATGTTTTGCTTCAAGGTTTCAATGGAAGTTAGAATATCTCCGGAATTATTATTAAGGATTGCAGTGAATTGATAATTTGAAAACTTATCAAAATAATCTTTATCAAGAAATAACCTAAATAATTCAAAGTTCTTTTTGAAAAATATTGAAATATTTCTAAATAAAATTGCAAGTCCTAATTTAAAAAAAAAGTAATATATTATTTTCTCAAGTCTTCGCAAGGAATAATATAGTAATTTAATGGGATAAAGTAATTTGCTATGAACAAGAATATCCTTCATATTAACTTAAGCCGACCTTATTTGCTGAACAAGTAGTTCCCTGCTGTGGAATTCCCTGGGCTTCGCAGAGATTAATCTGGGGTTTTGCAGGGTTACACCTGTGTCCAATACTGATCTTATGTAATACGGGCTTTTCCCAGGTTAATTTATTATTCATTATTTCGTACCTTTTCTTTTTTAATTTTATTATTATGAATGATTTCACACCTTGGGTCCGGCATATCAACTGAATTAAATTTCACAAAAGCTAAACCCTTACAACCACCATTGCATTCATCAATGTAATTACATTCTTTACATCCGCTCATTTGAGAAAGAGGTAAGTTAAAGTGTTGAAATTTACTAAAATTATTCCAGCATTGTTTCAAGCCATATTTAAAAATATTATTATCAATTTCAAAAACAGACATTAATGCGCATTGAACTACTGTACCGTCCCAAAGAATCTGTGCTAAATAACTGTTTTCATCTCCGATAGAACATTTTCTCGGATGTCCTATTTCATATGCATCTAATGTGAGACTATCAAAATTAACTGCATTACCAAACTCACGGTTTAACTTATCTTTCCAGAACCTTAATTTATTCATGGGTATTTTTAATTCATCATCATTTATATAGGCAGCTCCCATTGGGATATATTCAGAGAAATTAATTTGTTCAGCACCTGAGCCTTCCAGAAGGATCATTAAATCACCAAGGTCATCAATGTTTTTTGATGTAACAGTAGTCTTTGTCTTAAACCTGATTTTATATTTATTAAGCAAATCCATTCCGGATAGGATATTATTATATGCTTTACCACGCATGATATCATCATTTAATTCCTCGGATGAGCTATGAATACTAACTTGAATTTTATCAATTCCTGCTTCCTTCAATTTCGAAACTGTATATTCATTAAGCAAAGTTCCATTGGTAGTCATCTCAACAAAAATATCTGCCTTCTTTAACCTTGTAATATAATCAAATATCCTCTGAACAAGAAGCGGTTCACCACCGGTTAAGACAACCTTAAGTGGTTTATTTGCGATTATTTCATTAAGGATGTATTCCTTTTCATCTCTCGGTACCTCGTGATATTTATAAGAATAATCCCAACTCCACATGCAAAATTCGCAATCGAGGTTACATCGATTTGTAATATCCCAAAAAAGTAGAAGAGGTGAATCAAGTTTCATTTTTTCTTAACCGTGATTATCTGGTTATCTAATAATTCAGTAATAAATTCAATC
>DAOVMD010000118.1 GCA_030630935.1 Candidatus Mcinerneyibacteriota bacterium
CAGTAACTTTAAAAAAGAGTATTACATTAAATAATACAAAAACTCCGTGACTGCAGTTTACCCCGTTTTTTCGGGGTGGTGAAAAAAGCATTCAAATGTTTCTTGAAGCAGTAAAGGTTATAAACAAGAGTATTATATTAACTTATACAAGAATATAGAAATTGAGATGTTAAAGAACTGATTTATATATATACTTATAGGGTAGTTTTATTTTTCATATTCTTTCATAACATTTTTCACACTACCTTATTATATTAAATTTATAAACCTGTTTCTTTTAATTTCTTAATTAATTCTTTTTGTTCTTCTGTCAATTTTTTCGGGAACTTAACAAGCACTTTTATAATTAAATCACCTCGTTTCCCTTGTGACGGAACTCCCTTTCCCTTGATTCTTAATTTCGAGTTGGGCTGAGTTCCTGATGGTATCTTCATCTTGATCCTACCATCCATTGTTGGGACATTGATCTCGGTTCCCAATAATGCATTTACTAAAGTTATTGAAATTTCAACTTCTAAATTAAGACCATTCCTCTTAAACGTTGAGTGAGGTTGAACAAATATCCTTATAATTAAATCACCTGGCGGACCATTATTTATTCCAAGAGCTCCTTTACCTTTTAAGCGAATCTTACTATTATTCTCAATGCCCCGTGGGATCTTTACCTTTATTGTTTTAAGAGTCACCAGTTTCCCTGCACCATTACATTTCTTACAGGGGGTTTCGATAATCTCACCCTTACCCTGACAGGCCGGGCAAACATAACTTGTTGCAAATGGTCCCTGATTAACAGAGATTGTTCCTCTCCCCTGGCATTGGGAACATGAATTCTTTTTTGAACCGGGCTCCGCACCACTTCCATTACATTGCTCACATATACTTTCTGTTTCAAGTTTCAAGAATTGATTTCCACCTTTAATCGCAGTTTCAAATGGAATTGTTATACTTGAAAGAATATTTTTCCCTCGTTGGGGAGCATGAGTTTGGGAGCTTGAAAAATCTCCCAGGTCAAAAAACTGTGAGAAAATATCCTGGAATGAACCTCCTGTGTTTTTATAACTCTTTCGTCTTTTTCCCGCACTAAAATTCTTGAGAATATCCTCATAACTCATACCGCCGGAGCCGCCGGGAGCGGAACCGCCAAAATTAAATTGGCTGCCGTACTGTCGAATCATATCATATTTTTTTCTCTTTTCAGGATTGGAAATAACATCGTGAGCTTCATTGATCTCCTTGAACTTCTCTTCTGCCTGTTTGTCCCCGGGATTTTTATCAGGATGATATTTCCTTACAAGCTTCAGATATTTCTTCTTGATCTCTGCGGGAGTAGCTTTCTCTGGTACTCCTAAAATTTTATAATAATCTTTTACTGCCATTAAAATTCACTCTTTTTATAATTAATACGGATTCTTCTAAATCATCTCCTTTAATTTAGTTATTCTCTCTTCAATCGGGGGATGAGTTCTAAAAAGATTCCCTAAAAAATTCTTCTTTAACGGGCTTGCAATAAAAAAATGTGCCGTGTTTCTTGCCTTATGCAAATCAGCCTGGGAATGCTGTGATATTTTTGCTAATGCATTTGCTAAATACATTGGGTTCCCTGTAATCCGGGCACTGCCGATATCAGCAGCATATTCTCTTGACCTGGATATTGCAAGTTGAATCAAAACAGCGACTATAGGTGCGAGAATGAAAAGTGCTAAGCTCCCGATGAGAGTACCCAAACCCCGTTTTCTACCACCGGCAAAAATTAAACTAAATCGAAGAATATATGCAACTGAAGAGACTATCCCAGCCATTGTTGCAGCTATCATATGAATTAGAATATCCCAATGTTTAATATGCGAGAGCTCATGGGCAATTACACCTTTTAGTTCGTTCTCGTCCAGGTTCTGAATTAAACCCTGAGTCAAACAAACCACACCGTGTGAAGGGTTTCTCCCTGTTGCAAATGCATTGGGAGATTTATGAGGAGAAACAAAAATCCTCGGAGTCGGGATCTCGGCTTTTCTTGATAACTCATCAACCATCAAATATATTTCAGGTCTTGAACCATGGTCAACTTCCGTTGCTTTGTACATCTTTAAAATTATTTTATCAGAGAACCAATATGAAAAGAGATTTATGATTACTACAAATAATAACATAAATGCAAATCCATATAATCCACCAGCATAATAACCAACTACTAAAAGCAGGCAAGTTAAAAACATCAATAATATAAATGTCTTAATAAAATGTCTCATCGAATACCCCCAGGTTGAAAATCGGGGGAGTAAAAACTCCCCCGTAATTTTTATTCTATCTCTTCATAATCAGCATCAATTACATTATCATCATCCTGATCTTTATCCTTCCCTTTTTCCTGCTCTGGTCCCGGACCTGGACCTGGACCTGCATCTCCACCTGGTGGCGGCTGCTGACCCGGCTGAGGACCTGCTTGCTGATAAAGTCTTGAGGAGATATCAAACATTTTCTTTTTAATTGCTTCAGCAGATGATTTAATCTCTTCTGCATCTTCACCCTTAACCTTCTCTTTTAATCCCACAATTAAATCTTCAAGTTCCTTTTTCTCAGCATCACTCATCTTCTCACCAAGATCTTTTATCTGCTTCTCCGTTTGATAAATCATTGAATCGGCCATGTTTCTCGATTCAATCAGTTCTCTTTGCTTTTTATCAGCTTCCGCGTTCTTCTCCGCTTCCTTTGTCATCTGATCAATCTCTGCATCACTTAAACCGCCGGAAGCTTGAATCTTAATGCTTTGCTCCTTCCCGGTCGCTAAATCCTTTGCACTAACTGTTAAAATTCCATTTGAATCAATATCAAATGAAACTTCAATCTGAGGAACTGCCCGGCGAGCCGGTGGGATTCCTGTTAACTGGAAACGGCCAATGGTCTTATTATAAGTTGCCATATCACGTTCACCTTGAAGAACATGAATATCTACCGTGGTCTGATTATCATCTGCAGTAGTAAATATCTCACTCTTACGAGTTGGGATTGCAGTGTTCTTCTCAATTAATTTTGTGTTTACTCCACCAAGGGTCTCGATACCCAGGGATAACGGTGTAACATCAACAAGGACAATATCCTTCACATCACCAGCGAGGACTCCACCCTGAACTGCTGCGCCAACCGCAACAACTTCATCAGGGTTAACACTTTTATTTCCAGGCTTTCCAAAAATCTTCTCAACAATCTTCTGGACTGCAGGCATACGAGTCATGCCGCCAACTAAAAGAATCTCATCAAGTTCTGAAAACTTTAAACCAGAATCCTTAATCGCGGTCTTACAGGGTTTAACAGTTCTCTCAATTAAATCATCAACTAACTGCTCTAACTTGCTCCTGGATAATTTCACCATTAAATGCTTCGGTCCATTTGCATCCGCTGTAATATAAGGAATATTTATATCTGTCTCTAATTTAGAAGATAATTCTATCTTGGCTTTTTCAGCATTCTCCTTTAATCTCTGCAAGGCCATGGGATCCTTCCTTAAATCAATTCCTTCTTGCTTGATAAATTCTTCCGCAATAAAATTTATGATCCTCTGGTCAAAGTCATCACCACCTAAATGCGTATCACCATTCGTGGCCTTGACCTCAAAAACAGTCTCACCTTCTTCGGAACCAAGCTCCAAAATCGAGATATCAAATGTTCCACCACCAAGGTCAAATACCGCAATCTTCTCATCCTTCTTTTTGTTAAGGTTAAAAGCAAGAGCTGCAGCAGTCGGTTCATTTACAATTCGCATTACTTCTAAACCAGCAATCTTACCCGCGTCTTTTGTTGCTTTACGCTGGGAATCATTGAAATAAGCCGGAACCGTTATAACCGCTTTATCAACTGCCTCACCAAGATAATCCTCTGCAACTGATTTCATCTTTTGTAAAATTAATGCCGAGATCTCCTGGGGTGTATATTTCTTACCACCAATATTTACAACTGCATTACCGTTCTTGTCCTTATCAACTTTATAAGGAACTAACTTTATCTCTTCCTTGACTTCCTTGTATTTCCTACCCATGAACCTCTTAATTGAAAAGATTGTGTTCTGGGAATTCGTAACCGCTTGACGCTTTGCGGTTACACCAACTAAACGCTCACCACTAGATGAAAACGCAACTATGGATGGAGTCGTGCGTGTGCCTTCCTGGTTAACAATAACCTTTGGCTCACCAGCTTCCATAACAGCTACACATGAATTGGTTGTTCCAAGGTCAATTCCTATTATCTTACCCATTTGTTATACCTCCTTTTGAGTGAAAGTCCGGGGACTTTTGTCCCCGGAAAATTTATTTCTTTGAACTTCCTAGTAATCCCCTCAATTTTTTATTGAAGATCAATCTTGATCTCTTTTGGTTTGGATTTCTCTGACTTGGGAAGCTCAAGAATTAATATACCATCTTTAAAGTTTGCCTTAATATTTGAACTGTCAATCTCAGACGTTAATCGGAAAAACCTCTGAAACCGACCGTAAGAACGCTCTTTCAATAAAGAATCAGTACCTTCTTCAAGCTTTTCAACCTTCTTCTCTCCACTAATCGTAATAACATCTTCAAGAAGTGTAATGTTAAGAGCATTCTTATCTACACCGGGAACCTCTACCTGGATAACTATCGACTCCTTCGTCTCTGAAATATCTACAGCAGGATTCCAAACATTCTCACCTGAAAAATTTTTGAACCAGGGAGAGTGATTAAAGAAATCTGTGTCCTTTAAATGATGAAAGTTTCTAATAAACATAATTACCTCCTTTACTTTTTTATGTTTTCTCTCAAAGAACACTTTCTTATTGGCAATCTCTGTGCCAACTTTATTGATTTTATCAGTACCTACCACTATCTCTCATTATATTGGGCTTATTTTTTCTGTCTCTTCAACAACACCTGAACCCTATCCTTACTTATAGCTGTTTCATTATGATACTTATGTGTCGTTTTGCTATATCGCTTCATGCCTTTTGTGTTGTTTTGATACAGTCTTTTAAATAGATTGCATTCAGCTTCGCTGTAGAAAGCAGATATCAAAGAACAGAGAGCAGAGAACAGTCGTTTTAAAGTTTTTAAATAGTAGAACAAGGTTTATTTTAGTTTAATTTCCCCGTTCGTGTTTGTGGTTTGAGACGTGATTTGTAAGATGCTCCTTTTTACAGGAGCAAACTCAAACTGATTACCCTAACAGTGATTTATTAGATTCAAAAATATTCTTTATTATTAAATATCATAATTGGAGCTTTAGTTTTTATCGGTATTATTCAAGTAGTTTCTTTTATGGAAATCAATTTAGTACAATTTGTTTTTTTTAATTATGAATAGACTAATTTGCAAAATTTTTAATTGTAACATGAATTTTTCATTTGAATCTAATCTTGTGAAATTAAAATTACATCAGAGACAGCAGTATATTGTTCACCATTCCATTCAAAGTTGACATTATGTATATTATCCTTTGAAAATTTATCCAAGTATTCATATATTTTATCTACTAATAACTGCTTTGCTCTTTTTAATTTCCAAGATTCAAAATTATTACTTTTTTTCACAAGAATTAGGAATAGACGATTACTTGAATCAAATCTTCTTGCTCCCTGATTTTCATATAACCATCTTATCAAAGATTCTGGGTTTTCACTAATTTCTTCTAATAATCCATTTCTAAAATCATCTAATTCTTGAATTAATTGTTGACAATTTTCTGCAGGGTTATCTTTAACCATTGCCCATAAAGTTTCAGTTAATCTGCTACCTAAGCTATTATCAATTGGTATATCATTTAATCTTGAAACTTTTTTTAATAAAGTAGACTCTGGTTTTAATCTTGAATCTTTTCTTTTATATTTCACATAACCTTCTGGCAGATAAGTTACTTTTAAATCAAATGGTATATTATCAATAAAGAAATCGATTTTTTTTATTAATCCAACTGCAGGTAATACTCTTTCATGGTCTTTTAAAATATCCTCAATAATTATTGATGTCCAATGATTATACCAAGAACATATTACATATCCTCTCAAACTATTATGAATATCGTTTTCTATTGCTATTAATAATTCATCATACAAAACAATCTTTTTTACATATTTATCTACAATAGTTTTTTCCAAATTATTTTGATATAGCCCACCCCAATTAAATACATGAACCTGATATAATTGACTAATTAAATTTTCTTCATTTTATCGTCTAAGCCTTCTTTTGGAGTCATATAACTCTCTAATTACACTATTTATTTTTGTATCTGATATTTCATTATTATAAAAATACTCAAGCAATTTCCTAGTCTTTATATTTGAAATATCTAAATCTATACTATCAGCTAAATATTCCATTTGATCTTTTCTAGATAATGATCTTAACTTTAGAAATTTAAGACCAGCAGATGTTTGAGATAACTCTCTTATTTTGTTATTTTCAAATTTTTTCTTAGCTTTATTAAAATTCATTTTTCTGTATATCCTTTCTCTGGTACTTCAAATGACCATTTTGGTATATTAACAACTGTATCCTTTATCTTATCTTTATTTCCTTTTGAAAAAATCAATGCTAAATCATGTGTGAGCCCACCTTTTCTATTATCTTGGACAACTGATCGTGCTGAATAAGCACAAGGAAAGTAACCTATGTAATTCATTTTTATCCCACGACATTTTTCTAGTAAAAGATCAAAAAACTCCCAACTCTCAGGTTTTTTAGCATTAAAGATTAAAACAAATACACCGTTTTTTGATAATATATTTTGGATCAATCTAACAAAATTTATCATATCGCTTTTATAAAGATCTTTAGTTTTATCTCTTTCTTTTGCATTCGACACTACAATTTCATCATCATAATTTATTTCATGTCCTAAAATAGTATTCCACATACTACTTAGTTCTAAATAAGGAATTCTATCACTATGAGGTGGATCAGTTACAATTAAATCAATGGAGTTGTTGGGAAATTTACTTAATATCTTTTGACACGGTTGATCTAACAATAAACATTCGTAGTTTGATTGGGATTTAAAAAACTTATTTATATTTGAAGTTATTTTAACATCGATACTTTCATCATCATCATAAATAGCTTTAATCAATTTCTTAAGCCTTCTTTCAAAGCAGTTCCATACATTTATTTCAAAATGTGTTTTTGGTTTCCAATACCCAATAACCCAACTACCAACTTCAATCTTTTTTTTCTTATTTTTACTTCTATTCATAATCGCAAATACCATTTTACTCATTTGTCCAGAAGCTGCTGTCAAGCATAATTTCAGTGGCAGTTGCAAATGTTGTGGTTCTTCATTAATAATATCTATTAACAAATCAATGTTTCTTAATGCTCTCTTTGTAAAGATATCATAAATATTCATATCATTTTTTGTATTAATTCTTGAATTATGAAAAGATTTGAATTTACTTAAGTGTTTGGTTTTGTAATTATCAAAAGATTGAATTAGCACAAAATCTTTCTTATCTGGAGATTTAATAGTTTTATTTCTTTTTTTTAAATACCATACTTCTAAAATAGAATTTCCCTCCCATAAATAATGGGATGCTGTTTCTGTATTTGTTCTGTAACTTGAATTTATTTTTTCTTTCACTTTATTCTCAATTCTTTGATAAGAATTTTTTATTTCATTTATATCTGGAGGGGCTAATATTGTTTTTGTCAAATCAATACAAAAAGGGTTAATATCTATTCCAATAACTTTTCGATTTAATTTTATTGCTTCACGAACTGTTACACCAGAACCGACAAAGGGATCTAATATTATACTATTTTCTGAAGACAAATTGGATATTAAATAACTAATTAACTCATAAGGTTTTTTGCCCCAATACTTATGAAAAGCATAAAAACCTTTATATCCTTTAGGTTTAATTATTAATTTTTCAATTTCACTATTAGTTTTTGGAATTAGCTCTAATTGCTTCATTAACTTATTTTATCCTCTACTGTATGAACCTAATGCTCTTATAATAAATATATTTACCATTATAATAAGATACAAAAATGTTTAATTTTTCAATAAAATCTTTCATAATTTATTATACCTTAAAAATCCTTCAAAGTCAAGTTCTTATTCTAATCAAATCTTAACTCAAATCAAATTTCAACAATATATTACTACTCAATTTTTACTACTGCCTTACCCCCATTTTTTTGTATTAGATATTTGTAAGTATTAAACTATTGGATAAAAATGTCGAATTATTTTTTGAAATTCATTTTTTGAAATTCTTAAGAAATGTTGATATAA
>DAOVMD010000009.1 GCA_030630935.1 Candidatus Mcinerneyibacteriota bacterium
ATTTATTTCGTTACCTCCATAAATGCAACTTCGGTGATGGGCTGTTGGCTATACTTTGCCCATATCGGACTTTAACCGATAAGAAATTACAAGCTTTGCTTGGCGCACTCATCCCGTCAATCCTGTACATCCCTGTAAAATTATTTTTTTTGTTTTTATCTTTTTTTTATTCTATATAATTCTTTTTACTATTTTACCAACTTTTTTGGAGATGAACCTAAATATATGTCCACATATTGTTTAAAATTCTCTTGACTTTATATTTATTAATTGTTATAATACTTCTTAATTTGTTATTATAAATATAAAGGAGGAATTATGTCAAATTTCGATTCACCTTTAAAAAAATCTGACCCTGATATTTACAAATCCCTTCAGATGGAGACTCAGCGTCAGGCATATACACTTGAACTGATTGCATCCGAGAACTTTGTATCTGAAGCAGTATTGGAAGCGATGGGTAGTGTTATGACAAATAAATATGCCGAAGGCTACCCTGGAAAACGTTATTATGGTGGTTGTCATAATGTAGATATAGCCGAGGACCTGGCACGTGAGAGAGCGAAGGAGCTTTTTGGTTGTGAGCATGTAAATGTCCAACCTCATTCAGGTTCCCAGGCGAACATGGCGGTATATTTCACATTATTAGAACCGCGAGATACCTTTATGGGCCTGAGTTTATCACACGGTGGTCATTTGACCCATGGTCATCCCATTTCATTTTCAGGAATGTTCTATAAAGTAGAGCATTATACTGTTAGTCAGCAGACAGAACAGATTAATTATGATGATTTATTAAAGCAGGCAAAAGAAGTACAGCCAAAATTAATAATGGCTGGCGCATCTGCGTATCCCCGATATTTAGATTTTAAGAAATTCCGTGAAATTTGTGATGAAGTTGGAGCTTACCTTGTTGTTGACATTGCACATATTGCAGGATTAATTGCAGCCGGTGAGCACCCGTCACCTGTTCCGTTTGCGGATGTTGTTACGACTACTACTCATAAAACCTTACGCGGACCAAGGGGTGGAATGATCATGTCCAAGGAACAATTTGCAAAAGGACTTGATAGAGTTACGTTCCCTGGAATCCAAGGCGGACCGCTCATGCATGTAATTGCAGCAAAAGCAGTTTGTTTCAAAGAAGCAATGACTGATGAGTTCAAGAATTACCAAAAGCAGATCAGGAAAAATGCCCAGGTCCTTGCAAAGTCTCTTGAGGAGCAGGGATTCAGGTTGGTTGCCGGTGGAACTGATACACATCTAATCCTTATTGATATGACTCCTAAAGGGATATCAGGGAAAAAAGCCGAGAAAGCCCTTGAGAAGGCAGGTATCACAACCAATAAAAACACAATTCCATTTGATACAAGGAAACCATTTGTCACGAGCGGCATTAGAATTGGAACACCTGCAATTACCACAAGGGGAATGAAGGAAGAAGAGATGAAAGTAATTGCCGGTTTTATTTCAAAAGCAATTGATAACTATAAAGAAGGTGAAAAATTAGATATTATCAAGAAAGAAGTAAAAGAATTTTGTAAAAAATTCCCGTTATATACTAATAGATTGGACCCGGATTTTAATTAATGGAAATAATTGGTATTGGCACAGATATTATAGAGATTAGCAGGATTCAACACTTATTGTTGAATTTTAAAGATAGATTTGTCAATAAAATTTTTCTCCAATCTGAAGAAGAGTACTGTACTAAAAAGAGATATCCTGAAATTCATTTTGCAGGGAAGTTTGCCGGAAAAGAAGCTGTCATAAAATCTCTTGACAGTTTATTATCTCGAATTTCATTTAAAGATATTGAGATCAAGAATAACCCGAATGGAAAACCCGAAGTGTTCCTGACAGATATTTTAGTTCAGACAAATAAACAACTGCAGGATATTAATTTTGAAATTAGCATCTCGCATTCTCAGTCAATTGCCAATGCATTTGTGATTTGTTTTAGGAGTTGAGAAGATATGAAAAAATACTTATTTCTAATTTTAATTTTGTCTTTCCTTTTTACACTAAACAGCTGTACTAATTCGAATAAATATATAAAGGAAACGACTAATTTTGGGATTAAATCTGCAAAGAAAGGATATTGGAAAGAAGCAAAGTTCAGATGGGAGAAGCTTGTTAAAGAGGATCCTGATGACTTTATTGCATTAAATAACCTTGCAGTCTGCTATGAAGTTGAAGAAGATTTTGAGACCGCAAAGGAATTTTATTCCCGAGCTCTGGAGCTGCAGCCGAAAAATAAATATATCAAGATCAACCTGGAGAAGGTTGAAGCTCTGCTCTTTGCAAAAGAACAAGATAAAAAACAAACTGAATGATTATGAAAAAAAGAATAACACTATTGATATTAGTCTTAAGTTTTCTGATTTTTTATTCAGGTTCATGTATTCATACTGAATTAGTTTATATCACAATTACAGATGACCCAAAAATTAAGTTAGACCCAGATGCAACTATTGTAGTTCATAATTTCTGGTTAAATGCAAAGGATGACCCTACTCTCACATTCAGACCTGAGAAAGAGATTTCGCAGAAATTCCGGGATGTGCTTGAGCAGGAAGAAACTTTAAAAGTTCTTCCAAGGAAATCCTATAAACGGCTTAATAAACTTTTTCTTACTGCGGTGGAAGAGAAATCTCTTTCAATCTTGTCGTACATAGAAAAGCAGGACCTTAGTTGGGTCGAAGTTACAAAAGATGAACCTTGCGATTATTTATTACTTGGTGAGACTGCATTTGAGGTCGTAGACGGTTCAGGTTATGAATACAGACGAATCTATGACCCTTTCTCAAGGACATATAAATATAAAGAAGTCTTTGTGAAACAAAAAATCTTTAATATTAAAGTTACAATTATTCTAATTGATGTTAAAAAGAACAAAATGATTTATGAAGATATTTATAATGATTCCAGGATTGAAGCAGGAGATGTGGAATCAAATCTTACTCAATTTCTTTGGTTAAGCGAATTTTCAGTTGAAAGATTCATCAGTTCATTTACTCCTGAAATTGAAAAGCAATATAGATACTTATTAGGTAGGTAGCAATGAAAAAGTTAATAATTTCTCTTACAGTTTTTTTATTAATCACAACCTCAGTCCTTGGGTTCGGCAAGAATAAAGTCAGGTACGACCGATTTGATTGGAAGGTAAAAGAGACCAAGCATTTTGATATTTATTATTACCCTGAATTTGAACATCGAATTAAACGGATTGCGAGTGTTTTTGAAAGTAGTTATGATTATCTTTCAAAGCGTTATGATTTTAAACTTTCATTTCGCCCTCCAATTATACTCTATAAGAATCACAGACATTTTGAACAGACTAATATTATGCCAGGGTTTATTCCGGGGAATGTCGGCGGGTTTGCGGAAATAATTAAGAAGCGATTAGTCATTCCCATAAATGGTTCAAGGTATAATTTGGAAACACTGATTGTACATGAATTAAATCACCTTTTTCAATTTGATTATTTCTACCAGAATAAAATCCAATTGATCGGAGCAGTTCCTATGTATATTATGGAAGGATTCTCCCTAAGCTATTCATTCGATTGGGATATGGAAGGAAGAATGGTGTTAAGGGATGCATTTCTTAATAATACTTTCTACGACCTGCAAAGGATGAGAAATTTTTATGTTAACCCGAACGTTTACTTATGCTATAAGGAATCGCAAGCTTTTGTTGACTTCTTAATTGAAGAGTTTGGTGAAGAAAAGGTTAAGTTATTTCTACGAAACATAAGACGGAATCCAAAGATAAACTTCGACAGAACATTAAAGATTTCTTTTGGTTATAACGAAAAGGAATTATCTAATCTCTGGGTCAATAAGATGAAGAAGAAATTCTGGCCCATGATTAAAGAGAAGGAGGTCCCGGAGATTGCTTATGGCAGACCAATCGGGTTCCATAGTGAGTATTATGTATCTTTCAAACCCGTTTACTTCCCGTCAGGGGATTTCTTTGCATTCATGACCTCAAAGAACCAACAACTCGATATCTATATTCAGGGGGCTGATAATAAGGAAACGATTAAAAGATTAACTGAACAGGATACGCTTTTATACGAATACATTATTACAGACGGCAATGCAATTTCCGTCTCACCCGATGGCGATTTAATTGCGTTATTTGTCAGAGATAACGAAGCGGATAAATTACTTATTATAAATGTTGTATCGGGAGAGAAAAGGAAGATTAAGTTTCGAGGTTATGAAGCACTCTCTTCTCCGTCCTGGGGTTCCGATTCAAAAACAATTGCGTTCATTGCCGATAAAACCGGGCAGTCAGATGTCTGGACATTTAATATTGAAACAGAGATATTTGAGAAGTGGACAAAGGATGTTGCCCAGGATTACACTCCCCGATTAACAGAAGACATGAAGAAAATATATTACGTATCTGAAATCATGGGAGTCAGAAAAATCTTTTCAATTGAGAAGGGAAAACCCAATTCAAAGAAGCCGGTTACATTTGGTTCATGGGACGATATCCAGCCTTTCCTTTCACAAGACCAAAAAAAGATAATTTATATCTCCGGGAAAGTTGATGAGATCCCGAATATTTTTGAATTGGATCTTGAGACAAATGAAATTGTACAATTAACCAATACTCTCGGCGGGATATTTGATGTCTCCCTTTCACCTGATAATAAACAAGTAATCTTTTCCTGTTATTATAATGGACGCTTTAATATTTACCAGATGGAAAGAGAGAATCTCCCTGAATTAAGTAAGTTCAAGAATGACGGTACAACCAAGATTAAAGAGTTCAAATATCTCACAAAAAAACACGCAAAACTATCAAAACCGAAAAAAGTAAAGTTTAGGTTAGAACCGTCTTATGTCTCTTCAAGCCTGGCATTCTCAACAACAGGAGAGCTGAAAAATTATACCGAGATTGGATTAAGCGATATTATGGAAGATCATATGTTCATATTATCCATCAACTCAATTCATCAATTCTCTGATTCATATCTTGTTTATATTTTTAAGAAATACCGAACGACATTTGGCGCAAGCGTATTCAATTATGGAAATTATTATTTCTTCCCTTCACTTAATGAAGTGGGAGCACATCGAAATTATGGGCTAAGTTTATTCGTGAGCTATCCTTTAAATAAATATAATCGAATTGAGTTATACTCTACTTACGCTCAGCTTTATTGGGATGATGTTTTCAGAACCTATTTCGGTTTTCAAAAATTTGAACATGAATTATCTCTTAGTCTCAGGTTTGTTAGAGATTCTGCAAGGTGGGCACAGTTTGAACCAATATCAGGCTCGAGATATGCACTCGGAGTAAAACAATACTTGACCCCGAAGGAATCATTTAAAATGTTAACCGAGTATCATGTTGATTTCAGAAAGTATTTCAGGCTTTCAAGGAGATCATCATACGCATTGAGAGTATACGGTAGCTGGTCAACCGGACCGGATAAATACCTGTACTTCTTTGGCGGTGGGAACTACTTGAGAGGTTTTAGATTTAATGAGTTCTACGGTACCCGAATGTTTGTTCTGAATAATGAATTCCGAATCCCGTTCATTGATATTATAAGAATTTTTGGGTTCCTGGATTTATACTATATTCGCGGCGTGCTATACTGGGATATTGCAAGCGCCTGGTCAGATGATACAAATTGGCAGCCTATGAAAAAGGACGAGAACGGAAATTGGAGGTTTGAAGATATTCATAGTTCAGTAGGTTTCGGGTTAAGATTGAGAGGTGGATATTTTGATTTGAATTTCTACTTCTCCAAGAAAATGGATTTCTATACAATTTACCCGAATACAATTTACCAGTTTTATATCGGTTCAAATTTTTAAAGGATGGAGATATGGAAAAGAAAGAATATGTAATTACATTCATGGGTACAGGTGATAATTCTACATTTTTAAATATTAACCGCTTAATAAAAAATGAAGGATTTGAAATTCTTACCAGTGAATATAAAGTATCACAAGATTCCATTGCAGGATATTTTCTTGTACCCGGGAATCCTAATGATAATTCAAAGACCATTGAAGACAGATTAAAAAAGATCATTCCTCAATTTGAGAATGTGAAATTTATTATTCAGAATGCTAAGTTATTTGAATATGTTTATTCAATCTAAACCATGAGAGAATAGAAATGTCATTTAAATTAAAAGATATTTTAGAAACGTTTTACATGTTTAAACTTGAAAATGTTGATATAAGAACTACTACCCTCGGGATTAACCTGAAAGATTGCGCCGATTCGGATATAAATAAAATGGCCGATAAAATTTTTAATAAAATTAAGTTATATGCGGGTAATCTTTGCAGAGTCGTTGATGAAGTCTCGGAAGAGTACAAAATACCCATTGCACATAAAAGGGTTTCAATAACCCCAGTTGCAAATATTATAGCGAATTGCAGTTTGAATAATGTAGTTAAGATTGCAGAAGCACTTGATGCAGCAGCTGAAGAGTGTAACCTTGATTATATCGGTGGATTCTCTGCGTACTGCCAGAAAGGAATTTCTTGTGGTGAGAAGATCCTGATTGATTCGATACCTGAAGCTTTATCCACGACAAAAAGAGTTTGTGGTTCGGTAAATGTTGCCAGCACCAAAGCCGGGATAAATATCTCTGCAATTTACAGGATGGCAGAAGTTATTAAAGACCTGGCATTCAGGACTGCAGACCAGGATGGAATAGGTGCGGCAAAGCTGGTCATATTTGCAAATGCCCCGGAAGATAATCCCTTTATGGCAGGAGCATTCCATGGGGTCAGTGAACCTGAAACAACTATAAATGTCGGAATAAGCGGGCCTGGGTTTGTCAGAGCTGCAATTGAAAACTGCGGACCTGATGCAGATTTATTGGAAATATTCAATACCATTAAAATTGCTTCATATAAAATCACCAGGATAGGGCAACTGGTTCTCGAAGAAGTTTCACGGAGAATGAACGTGGTAGAAGGAATAATTGACCTTTCCTTAGCCCCTACCCCTGCAAAGGGAGATAGCATTGCTGATATAATTAAAGCGATCGGAGTTGAAGATGTCGGAGCGCACGGGTCAACTTTTGCACTTGCTCTCTTAAATGATGCAGTTAAAAAAGGCGGAGCATTCGCATCAACATTTTGCGGCGGATTAAGCGGAGCTTTCGTACCCGTACTTGAAGATACCGGCTTGGGTAATGCGGTTCAGTCCGGAGCTCTGACACTAAGTAAACTGGAAGCAATGACTTCTGTATGTTCAATTGGACTCGATATGATAGCTGTGCCGGGAGATATTTCAATTGAAAAAATTGCAGGAATTTTAGCTGATGAGAGTGCAATCGGGGTTATTAACAGAAAAACTACTTCTGTCAGAATGATTCCGGTTCCTAATAAAAAAGCGGGGGATACAGTTCATTTTGGCGGGCTGCTCGGTGGCGGACCAATCATGGAAATCAGTAAATTTAAAACCGGAAAAATCTTTCAAAAAGGCGGAAGAATCCCTGCACCATTAAATAGTCTTACTAATTAAAAAATGAAAATTCTTCAAAAATACATAATTACTGATTTATTTGCACCATCCCTTTTCGGAATATCATTATTTACCTTTATGATGTTGTTAAGTAAACTTAGAGATTTCATTGAATTAATTATTAACAAAGGTGTTCCGGCGGAAAAAGTTCTTTTCCTATTAATCTTGATCTTACCTGCAATTCTTGCAATTACAATCCCAATGGGTTTCTTATTAGGGATTTTAATGACTTACGGGAGATTTGCTGAAGATAACGAGATCACCGCAATGAAAGCTTCCGGAATAAGTGTTTTAAAAATGTTAACTCCGATTATCGCAGTAGCTCTCGTGTTAAGTGCTTTCATGGTGTATTTTAATGATACTATCCTACCAAAATCAAATTACCTTTATGCAAAAAATCTATTTGATATAATATCTAATAGAGCTCATATTGTAATTAAAGAAAAAACATTTATCGAAACTTTCGACGGAATTACTCTGTATTGTGATTATGTCGAACCAAAAACAAATATAATGAAAAAAGTAAAAATAAATATCCGCGAAAAAAATAGAAGGGAACCAATCTTTATTTTTGCTGATTCTGGACTACTCGTTTCAAATGAAGATGAAATGGAATTAATTTTATATCTCTATAACGGGTCTATTCATTTCTTCAGCACTAGTGATGTTCGATATGATGCTGGAACATATTATTTTGGGACGTTTGAAAAATTAGAAAAAAGTATCGATATGAATAAAGGTCTGGAAAAGGCGCGGAACTTTAAGAAAGGACCGCGTATGCTTACTTCGGGAGAATTAAAACAACGAATTGAAAAAGAAAAATTTGAACCTCTCAGAAGAAATTTATTAATTGAACTGAATAAAAAATTCTCTATTCCGATCGCCTGCTTAATCTTTGCTCTATTAGGTGCACCTCTTGGAATTTTACTCAAGCACGGTAGTAAACCTGTAGCGATTGCAGTTAGTATTGGAATCATATTTCTATATTACATCATTTTATATTTAGGAAATAGCTTAGGTTTGACGGGAAAGATATCGCCATTCCTTGCAATGTGGCTCCCTAATATTGTTATGGGGATTGTTGCATTTTTTTTATTTAGAAAAGCAATAAAAACATGATGGAAAAGAATAAAGTAATCTCAGTTGAATGCATTTCAAAATTTTATCCGACAGAAGTTGGGTTAATGCGAATTTTTAAGAAAGCTCGTTTGATAAGAGCTCTGAAAAGTGTAAGCTTCAACGTCTATGAAGAAGAAGTATTTGGAATTCTCGGTCCAAACGGGGCTGGAAAAACTACATTAATAAAGATATTAGCAACCCTGGTTCTTGCTGATACAGGGAAAACTACAATGTTTGGTTATGATGTAAAGCAAAACCCTTATGATATAAAAAATAAAATTGGAATCATTACAGGTGATGAGCGCGGATTCTATTGGAGATTAACCGGAAGGGAGAACTTGATGTTTTTCGGGACTCTATCTAACCTATCAAAAACTGAACTAAAGAAAAAAATCCCTTATCTTCTTGATTTTGTTAAACTAACCAAATCAAAAGATATTATGTTCAAGGAATATTCATCAGGAATGAAAACCCGTCTGCAGTTAGCACGTGCTCTTTTAACAAAACCCGAAATGCTGCTTCTGGATGAACCGACAAAGTCACTCGATATTGAAGGGAAAGAAAAATTTAAACAATTATTAAAAGAACCAATCTTAGGGAAAAAACCAACCGTTATTCTTGCAACTCATTCACTTGAAGAAGCCGAAGCTGTTTGTGACAGGTTCATGATATTGAAAAAGGGTGAGAAAGTAATTGAAGGAGATATTGAAGATATAAGAAATTTCTTGAAGCTAAGTAACCATATCACAATATCCTTTTCTGCAAGGAATACAGATGATTTAAAATTGATTATTAAAGATATTAAAAATATCAAATCCCTGACTTCAATTGAAGAAAAAATTATCAAAAATACTGCTGACCTGAATATCAGATATAAAGAAAATCCAGTAGATTTTTTGACTACTCTAATTGCCTTCTGTAAGAATGTGGAGGGATGTGAAGTTTTATCTCTAAATGTGAATTCAAAAGACTTGAAAGAAATAATGCACCTTATTCTGGATATAAAGAAGGTATAGATAATGATAAAAATTATTCGAAAAGTTTTTATATTCTTCTGGAAAGACCTGAAAAATTTATTCTCGTATAAGTTAGGTTCGGTCTTATATGCATTCAGTATTTTTATCCCGTTAATTATATTTTACTTCTTATCTCAACTTGTGGGGGATGAAGCCCTGCCATATATCAGTAAGTATAGCTTAGAATATTTTCCATTTGTCCTTGTAGGCCTTGCATTCTCAAACTACTTTATATTCGGGATAAACTCACTATCCGCATCAATTCGAAATGAACAGATGATGGGAACATTGGAAGCTATGCTCTCTACTCCAACTTCTATACCTACTATTATATTCTCATCTGTAATATTCGATTTTGTCTTAACTTCATTACAGATATTCTTATATATCCTATTTGGAAAATATATATTTAATGCTGATATACATTTCCATAAAATTATTCCCATGATGCTGATGCTCTTCTTTACTATAACGTCATTCGGGACCTTCGGCATAATATCAGCAAGCTTTATTATTGTCTTTAAAAGAGGTAATCCCCTGGCTCTATTGATTACGCAATCTTCAATATTATTCGGCGGGGTTTATTTTCCATTTGAAATGCTGCCCGGATGGGTGCAATTATTCTCAAAATGCCTCCCAATGACATATTCCTTAAGAGGTATGAGACTACTACTATTACAAAATGCTCCCTTCAGCGAAATCCTACCCGACCTCCTGTTCTTGGTTATCTTTACCATGATATTCCTCCCAATCTCAATATATATCTTTAAATTCTCAGTCAATAAGGCAAAAAAAGACGGAACCCTGATCCAATATTAGGGATTTATGATTGATAATTATTAATTGATAAACCGATTTTTCTATCGTTTTTGAATCAGCAAATGTTATTTGTCATGGAGTTTATCCAGAGCGTAGCGAAGGAACTAAGGAACGAAGTGAATGACGCGGCAATCTGGGAGCAAAGCTCCCTTTTTAAAAACGTCATATGCGGCGCACAGAACCCTAACGAAGTGTGTGGTTCTGTGTCATTGTCCCGACCCTGCGGGTACGGGATTCCTTCACTATGTTCAGTCACGAGTAGAGCGCGGCAATCCTATTGGGCAGCGATTGCTGCGTAAGTAAAAATGAATAATGAACAATGAAGAACTATCTGCATTATATATTACAATGCAGTAGGGGCTTCCGACCGGACGCCCTAATCGAAAGAACTTAATCCTCCCAAATGATTATAATGAAAATAATAAATTTTGAAATATAAATTCTAATACAAAAGAATTGTTTGTCAAACAATATCTAGCATAATATTTTTAAATATTTACGGGATACTTGTTTCATACAATAAGGGCGTCCGGTCGGACGCCCCTACTGATTTTTACTAATGTCTTTTTGAGATTATAAATAAAGTCATTTTTTAACCATCCCTTACAAGTTTCGTAAAAGTCCATGTTAAAAATTTTTATTTTTCTTTTGTTTTTTTGTTTTTTTTATTTTTCATCCCACCCATGTTTCTTACTTCAAAGAGATTGCCGCGGTTTGCTTTAGCGCGTGGCTGGAGTGGAACGGAAGTCTTCCCGACGCGGCGGGACAATGACAAATAACATCTACTCGATCAGCATCTATCTTGTGTCGCTATCTTCTATTTTACTCATTATTATGTTATATGATTCTGAGTGTCGGAAGCTTCCAACTGTGAAAAAATTAGCAGGATAGAAACTGAGTTTCTTTCCGTATTTTGTTTCACCTTGAAAGTTAATTGTAATTATATGCGGGTTACTCCAAACCACTTCTTTGACTTCAGAAATTTGAGTAATCGGGATAATTGTTTCAAAACCGGATTCTGTAATGAATAAATAGTTATCATCAATTTCAATTTTGTATCCTTTAATTGCAAATCCGAAATAAAATACTATTCCTGAAGCAATTATCCAGATCATTATCATTACTATATCAAAGAATGCAATAAAAATTACTATTGATAATACTATCCAAATGATTGCAAAAATTTTAAAAAATCTTGCAACACCCGGTGATGATACAATTTTTCTTTCCATATTACTTTCTCGACATTAACATTACAGGGGTATCTTAAAAGACACCCCTGTAAATAAAATCTCAAATCATAAAACTAAGGATTTAGATATCTTCTTTATTTCTTTCCTTGCCATCTCATGTTATCACCCAATTTCCAACCCTTAGGGCACTTCAGGCAATCATCGAGTTTCAACTTATACTCAACATTATTGGATTTAATCGTGACAAAAATATCAGTCTCTTCCCAACCTTCTTTCGTATTAATTTTATAATCCACATTAACAATTTCATAATTCAGGTTATCGACTCCATCTTTTAGCGCTGCTACCCTTACTTCCTCTAAGCTTGAGATCATTTCGGTAAGGTATTCCGTTTTAAATTCCTCTCTAAACTTAGCTTCTCTTTCCGGGGGCATCTTCACTAATGGTAAAAGGAAATCCAGATCTTTTTCATTAAGGAGACATTTCTTATAAAGATCCTGGTTATTTAACAATACAGCTTTCACCACTGTTGCTGCGAGATTCTCAGGTGTATCAATCTTCGCTTTTGAACCACAACTAAGAGCTACAAATAAAACTACAAAAACCAATCCAACGATTAAAAGTCTCTTCATGTTTCCTCCTTTTTTGGATTAAAATTTATTAAATCTTTATATTATCTAAACCTAAAACATCTGCCATCGTATAGAGTCCGGGTTTCTTTTTCACCAGGAACTTTGCTGCTTTAATTGCGCCAAATACAAAAGTATCCCGTGATGTCGCCTTATGAACAAGTTCTAATCTCTCAGTCCCTCCAAAATACATTACAGAATGTTCTCCTACCGTATTCCCTCCTCTCAAAGCAAATATCCCAAGTTCATTTTTCTTTCTGTCTCCGACATGCCCTTCCCTGCCTGTAACCAAAATATCCTTCAACTCCTTGTTCTTTTCCTTTGCAATGATCTCACCCAATTTCATTGCTGTTCCTGAAGGGGCGTCCTTTTTATGATGATGATGAATCTCCATAATTTCAATTTCGAAATCCTTCTTCAAAATCGAAGTTGCAATTTTGGTAAGACTAAATAAAAGATTGACTCCTAAACTCATGTTCGGACTTTGAAGGATAGGAATATATTCAGAAAATTTATTAATCTTTTTCATTGCATGATCATCCAGACCCGTAGTCCCGATAACAATGGGTTTTGAAGCTTTTACACATTCATCTAAAACCTTTACCGTAAGTTCTGGTGATGAGAAATCTATTATAATATCTCCTGATTTTACAATCTCTTCCGGCTCAGTAAATACTTCAACCCCATCAAAAACTCCACGTGTTTGATCAATCCCGCCAATTGTCTCCAGTTTTTTATCAAGATTGATCAGGACTTGTAACCTCTTTCCCATCCGACCTAAAGCCCCTGATACTACAACTTTTATCATTTGATGAGCCCCGCTATTTAATTAGGTTGTATTCTTTCAACACAACTTTTAACTTCTCTAAATTCTCCGGGGTCATTTCACATAATGGTAATTTAAATTCCGTATCTAACTTTCCCATTAACCCAAGTGAAGTTTTTACGGGGATCGGGTTGGTTTCAATGAACATTGCACTATGAAGGTCATAAATTTCATTATGAATTTTTCTAGCTGCTTCTAAATTTCCTGACTTAAATTCTGTAAATAATTGATGCATCTTCCCGGGTATAATATTTGCTGATACTGAAATCACGCCCTTCCCGCCTAACGAAAGGAATGGTAAGAATGTGAAGTCGTCTCCGGATAAAAGGTCAAAATCCTTTGAGCATAATTTAAAAATCTCAGTCGCTTGTTTCATTGAACCGGTCGCTTCCTTTATACCTACTATACTTTTTATCTTTGAAAGTCTTGCAACGGTTTCAGGATTAATTGAAATTCCTGTTCGTCCAGGAACATTATAAATTATAAGTGGAAGAGGAACTCGTTTTGCAATATACGTAAAATGCTTAAACATCCCTTCCTGCGTTGGCTTGTTATAATATGGCGTAATAACTAACAACGCATCCACCCCTGCGTCACGTGCGATCTGTGAAAGCTTTAATGTCGATTTTGTATCATTTGTACCTGTCCCTGCAATTATGGAAATTCGACCTTTCGCAGCTTCAACACCTAACTTAAATAATCTGCCTTTCTCAGTTTCGGTTAATGTTGCAGATTCACCTGTTGTCCCTGAAAGTAAGATTCCATCTGTCCCATTCGATATCTGGAACTCAATTAAATTAAGTAGCGCTGATTCATCCAGCTTGCCATTTTTAAAAGGGGTAACTAACGCAACTATAGTTCCTTCAAACATCTTCTACCTCCTTAATATTCTTTTTCTTTGAGAAAAATTTCAATAAATATTGCGATGCAACAAATAAGATAATAATCCCTTCAAGTATAAAAATAATTTCCCTTGGTACTGAAGTTAACATATCTACTCTTGCTCCACCTGCATCTAATGCACCAAATAAAATTGCCGCAAATATTACACCTATCGGGTGATTCCTTCCTACTAACGCGACTGCAATTCCCAGGAACCCCATTCCTTCCGGGAACGGAGAAATGAACGAGTGATAAACTCCTGATACCTGTTCAGCTCCTGCAAACCCTGCAAGGCCACCACTAATTAACATAGTGGTTAGGATTATCCTTTTCGTATTAATCCCTGCAAACTTAGCTGCTGCAGGATTCTTTCCTGTCGTCCTTATCTTAAACCCGAGAATTGTGTAATAGAGTAAAATAAAAATTAGAATACATAATACAATTGCGACCAAAAACCCAATATTTAATCTTGTTGTTGAAGAAAGAAACTTTAATTGCGGAAAAGTATATTGCGGCAGAATATCTGCTGTCTTAGGAATCTGACCAGGTGCCTTTATTCCCGGGAGCATTACAAGGTAGTTTGTTAAATTAAACATAACATAGTTAAGCATAATTGTACTAATGACTTCGTGTACTCCCCATTTAGTTTTCAGATATCCCGGTAGAATCCCCCAGAATCCCCCTGCAAAAAATGCAATTATAAAAACCAGAATTATACTGAGAAATACCTGAAGCCCGCCAAACCTTGAACCTATTAATGCAGTACAGAACGCCGCAAAAAACAATTGTCCTTCACCACCCACATTGAATAAACCACCCTGGAACGCAAATGCAACTGCTAAACCTGTAAATATCAATGGTGTTGCAAATTGTAGTGTATTCGATATTGCTTTCAAAGAACCAAAAGAACCCTGGAACATTATGCTTAAAACTTTTAGTGGATTCTCTTTTAAAATAAGAATTATAATTGAACAAATTACAAATGCAAGCAGAATAGAAACTAATGAAAAAATTAATTTTCTTATAACTTCTTTAAAACCACTACCCATTAAATATTTGCATTCCTATTCATCAGGACTCTTTAAATCAGTTTTGATTTCTTTATCCTGACCCGAATCTTCATCTTTAACCTGTTTAACAAAGTCCAGGACGGAATTATCTTCATCACTTTTTGCATCTCTTGATAATTCCATTTCTGCTATAACTTTCTTTTTCCGGGCTTTCCGCTTCTTCCGAGCTTCCTTAGCTTTGGCCTTGTTTTTTTGTAATAACTTTATTTTCGCAAGGTCTTTACCCTGAATAATATCTTTAATATCTTCACCTGTTAAAACCTCATAAGTAAGCAGGTATTTGACAACTTCCTCCAATATAGATTTGTTCTTTAAAAGAATTTCCTTTGCTAACTCCATCTGAGACATAACAATTGCTTTAATCTCACTATCAATTAGCTTAGTCGTGTCTTCACTCAAATGAGAAGTTGTGGATATCTCTTTTCCAAGAAAAATCTCACCTTCCTTTTTACCAAGCGTTAACGGTCCAACCTTATCTGACATACCCCAATTACAAACCATATGTCTTGCTAAATTAGTTACCTTTTCAAGGTCATTCTCAGAACCGGTTGTTTTCATATCTAAGAATATCTCTTCGGATGCCCGACCACCTAATAATACACAAATTTCATCAAGTAAATATTTCTTTGAATAATTATATTTATCACTTACAGGAAGTTGCTGAGTAACACCTAATGCCATACCCCTCGGAATTATTGTAACCTTATGAACAGGATCGGTATATTCAAGAAGTTGAGCTAAAAGCGCATGCCCTGATTCATGATATGCAATTATTCTCTTCTCCTCGGGAGATATAATCAAACTTTTCCTTTCGATACCCATTAGAACCTTATCTTTTGCATCCTCAAATTCCTGCATTGATACTGTGTTCTTACCCCTTCTTGCTGCAAGCAATGCTGCTTCATTAACTAAATTCGCAAGATCAGCTCCAGATAATCCAGGTGTCCCTCGAGCAATAAGTGCAAGGTCAACACCTTCTTCAAGAATAACTTCACGGGTATGAATTTTTAATATTCCTTCCCGACCGTTCAAATCAGGTCGTGAGACAACAATCCGTCTATCAAACCTTCCCGGGCGAAGTAAAGCAGGGTCGAGAACATCAGGTCTATTTGTTGCTGCCATGATAATAACTCCTTCATTAGGTTCGAACCCATCCATCTCAACCAGAAGCTGATTTAAAGTCTGTTCCCTTTCATCATGACCACCGCCTAAACCAGCACCACGATGACGGCCTACTGCATCAATCTCATCAATGAAAATTATACAGGGTGCATTTTTCTTGCCTTTATCAAAAAGATCCCTGACTCGTGAAGCACCAACTCCAACGAACATCTCAACAAATTCAGAACCCGAAATGGATAAAAAAGGAACATTCGCTTCACCTGCAACTGCCTTCGCTAATAAGGTCTTCCCTGTTCCCGGAGGTCCAATTATTAAACAACCTTTCGGAATCTTACCACCGAGTTTTGTGAATTTCTTCGGCTCCCGTAAGAACTCAATTATCTCACCTAACTCCTCCTCCGCTTCATCAGCTCCTGCAACATCTGCAAAGGTTGTTTTATTCTTTGGTGTAGCCAACTTAGCACGGGATTTCCCAAAAGACATTGCTTTATTTCCGGATGATTGAATCCCTTTGAAGAAGTAAATAAACAAAACAATCAAAAGAATATAAGGAACTGCTGAGACAATCGCAAAGAGTAAGGATGATTTCTCCTCCTTCGCTACAACTTCTTCAACTCCATATTTCTCAATTACTTGTGATTGAAGTTCAGCGTCCTCAAAAGGAATCCGTGAATGGAACTTTATATATTCCTTACCATTTTCACTAATATAAACATGCTTGAACTCGCCTTCTACCTTACGCTCAATAAATACTAACTTCTTAATATTCTTATTCTGCAGCTCCCGGAAAAATACTGAATACGAAATCTCTACTTCATCACTTAACTTCGAAGCGACAAATAGATATAGTAAAAACATTAAAATTATTAAAAACAGTAGAATTACTCCATTCTTAACTTTATCCAAAATTTCCTCCTAACGATATTTTTTAAAACTAATCTTTACAACTTCTTTACTCTTTTCATCAATAGCTGCAAAGTTAGAACGTTTAATTCCAAGAATATAGATTAATTCACCAGAATCACTAAAAATCAGGGGGATCATATCCCTGGAACGCTTCTCAATTTTCAGGTCAATTAATAACTTCTTGACTTTAACCGGTCTCTTCCTGTGAAAGGGAATTATCTTATCCCCGGGACAACGAGTCCGAATCAAAAGAGGATATTTCAAAATTGCTGCTGAGAAATATTCAGAGTTTTTTGAATAACGAACCTTACTTTTCTGAATCAACTTGATAGAAATTTTATAATTAAGATATTTATAATCTCCAGTATTAAAAATTCTAAGTTCACTTACAACTCCAGTCGATGATTCAAACTCCCAATAAAAACCAAACCTGAGATTATTATAAGACTTCTCAATAACAATATCATTTGGCAGATTTATTTGAACTGTCCCCTTCCTGCTTTGAATTAATTCATCTATCCGGTTAAGGTGATTAGAGTAAATCCCTAATCTTGTACCCTGAAGCCGTTCAATTGCAGTTAAGTATATTAGAGACCGAATATATGGGGTATTTTTTCGCAAGTCCTTAATTGATAATTCTATAAAACTTTCTGAATGTGAATTAAGAAGCTGCTTAAATTTTTCCCCTATTATTTTATCAAAGAACTTATAGTGATTATATAATAATTCACTAATAAATGCAAGGTTTTTTTTCAAATCAATTTTATAGTTTTCATCAATATAAGGGATTAAATTATTTCTAATACGGTTACGTAAGTATTTAGTGTCAAGATTCGATTTATCTATCCTGAACGGGATTTTTTTATTACTGCAAAATTCCAGAATCTCTGATTTTGTACTGGTTAATAAAGGACGAATTATTTTAAAACTCTTTTTCCAGGGAAAGTTTGAGATAGGTTCAAGACCAATTAAACCCCTGGGACTACACCCCCTGAGAATATTCATTATAATCGTCTCTACACGGTCATCAAGGTTATGACCTAATGCAAGTTTCTCGATTCCTAATTCTTCCATTGCTTTCAAAAAAATATTAAATCGGAAATTACGCGCATTATCCTGAATATTACCTTTCTTTAAAAGCTTGAGCTCAGAAGGATTTAATTTAAAATCAAAAAATTTGATATTATATTTCTTTGAAAGACTTTTCGCTGCCTTCAGATCCAGGTCAGAATCTATACCACGTAAATGATAATTAATTGAGATCCCAAAAAGTTCAAGATTAAATTTTTCTTTGATTTTATTTAAACAAAAAAGCAATGCTGCAGAATCAGGTCCCCCGGATAATCCGATAAGAATTTTATCATTCTTTTTTACTAATTTAAATGTACTTTGATTTTCCTGGAAGTTCTTAAATATCATATTTATTAAGTGGTAGCGGAGCAGGGACTCGAACCCCGGACAACACGGGTATGAACCGTGCGCTCTAACCACCTGAGCTACTCCGCCACACGGCCATTTTGAGAATTTGGTAGCGGGGGAAGGATTTGAACCTTCGACCTTTGGGTTATGAGCCCAACGAGCTACCAGACTGCTCCACCCCGCGTCAATTAATTTGAAATTATAACATAAAAACATATTATTGTCAAGTTTTTATTTGATAGAAATTTATTCATTTTTTTATTAATATGGAGTGCATCAGGTAAATCGGTGATTTTCCTGATGTAGAGTACTTTTAATTTTTATGATTTCATTATTTGTCCTGTAAGGACAA
>DAOVMD010000070.1 GCA_030630935.1 Candidatus Mcinerneyibacteriota bacterium
TATTATATGGGATAAGAAAAAGAATATAAACACCTATTTGAATTTTATTATAAGTTCAATAATCACTTTTTTATATTATATTCTTTTTTATAATCCCATTAATAATGTAATCTTTGTTAAATACTCTTATCTTTTTCTTCATGGTCTTCATGTCCTTCATGGTGAGAATTTTACATTCGGTTGATTACTAAGTAACTTCAGCTCTAAACAAGTGTAACGAAATCAATAATACAGCAGTGTGTTCAGTGTGTTCAGTGGTTAATTTTTTGTTTGTTTAACTTTTTCGGGAGAGACAAGTAAATATTTAATAAAGATTGTATTATTCGATAAATAATAGGTTTCTGTGAATAAACATTTCACAGTAACATAAATTTAAATTGGAGAATTTATGAATGAGAAAATATTGAGATATGTAGAATTTGTTTTAGAGATTAATAAAAAACTTAACCTAACCGCTTGCAGAACAAAAGATGTTTTTATAGAAAGATTAGTTAATCCTTCTGTCAAGGTTATAAAGCCTTTGGAAATTAAAGAGGGGAATAAAATAATTGATATCGGTTCGGGTGCAGGGATCCCCGGAATTCCAATAGCAATTGAATTAGGCAACTGTAACGTCACCCTTGTCGAGAGTGTGAAGAAGAAAGCAAGTTTCCTGAACAATGCCCGGGAAAATTTAAATTTAGAAAACTTAGAAGTTATTAATCAAAGAGCTGAGTTACTTGGCCAGGATAATAATTATCGTGAGAAATTCGATTTCGCAGTATCGCGTGCTCTTGGCGGGTTTGGAGCAACTTTTGAATTATTAGCTCCATTTGTAAAGATCAATGGAGCTGCAGTTATTTTTAGGGGAACTAACGAGGAGCATAAATTGAACCTTAAACAAATTAAAAAAGAATTAGGGCTTCATCTCGAACGTAAATTAAATAGTATTTTTGACGGGGTGGTTTGGATTTTTAGAAAGATTGCACCAACCAATTCGACATACCCGAGACGGGTAGGGCTACCGGCAAAGCGCGAAATGTTTATAATAAGGAAAAAGAAATGATAGATGAAGTTTTAATAATTACATCTAACGAAAGTAAGATTAAAGAGATATCAAAGATACTCGAGGACTATGAAATTACAGCAATACCAAAAACATTTGATATTGAGGAAGCTCGGAAGGATACACTCGAAGAAGTTTCAAAACTAAAAGCAATTGCGGCATTTGAACACTTTAAAAAACCATTGTTAGTAGATGATACCGGAATCTTTTTTGAAGCATTTAAGGATTTTCCCGGGGTAGTTACAAGGTTTATTTTCGACCAGATCGGTTTCGAAGGTATATTAAAATTATTGATTGGTAAACGTCGTGGAGCATATTATAAAAGCTGCATTACCTTTATTGCGGAAAACATTGAACCCGTTACTTTTACCGGTGAATTTCATGGAAAGATAGCTGAAGAACCATCGAAGATTGTAGATAACAAATTTCCATACGACAGTATTTTTATTCCAAATAATGAAATAGTTCCAAGGATTGAACTGGAATACAATAAGAGAATTGAGTCATCCCACCGCCGTAAGGCATTGATGGAGTTCAAAGATTATTTAGACCGGCTATAAAAAACTGCTTCGCTACGCTCTGCAATGAAGAAATAATAATGAACAATGAATAAGTAAAAATGGTTTTGCTTTATATATTACAATGCTTTGATTTAGATCATCTGTTGCTTAAAGATTCGATTGAATGCAAAAAATAAATTGACAGGGAACTAAAGAGAACTAACGAGAACTAAAAAAACAAAGAAAAATAAACAAAACAAAAAGAACAAAAAAAATAGACAGGGACTACAAATAGACTCATAATTGACTTACTTATGTTGTTTATATTTGTTTATAGCGCTTGCTGCTTAAAGATTCGATTGAATGCAAATTTTACCACGGAGAACACAGAGGCTGTCCGACAACCTGTTGATAACTTATTTACTAAGAAAAACGAAAGGATTGTCATTACGCATCGAGTGGAACGAGATCTAGCTTGCGTCCGTGAAGTGCTCTAAACAGCGCACGAGCTTCCTCATTTTATTCGGAACAGGCTCCGTAATCTCGCTTTAAAGAAAAACTTTAGATTGCCACAGCACTAATGAATTAGAGCAAGACGCAGGCTAGATCTTCGATGCGCAATGACAATGATCGGTTGATAATATTCAAGGAATTTTAGACTTGACATAATAGATTAAAAATGATAAAATATTCTAACTATAAAAAACGGAGTTCCAAATGAAAAAACTTAGTACAGTACTTATATTTTCTTTAGTTTTGATGTTATTTTTGGTATCATGTAATAAGCCCAATCCTGAAGAGGAATATAAGGAGCTTTCATTAAAAATTGCTGAGTTAAAAACAGCCAAACCTACTTCTAAAGAAGAGCAGGCAAAGGTTGACACAGAAATCAAAAGAATTATGACGGAATTCATTGCGAAATTTCCTAATTACGAGAAGACAGCAGACTTGAGTTATGAGCTTGTTGAGGTTCGATTAGATGAATTGAAGAAGGCGAAACCATCAACTCAATTTAAAAATCCGAAAGCACCAACAGCTGAAGAGCTTAATAAAATGACTGAGGAGCGTAATAAAATTATTGAAGAAGCAGTTCAGATATTAACGACGTTTATAAAGGATTATCCTGATTATGATAAGAGCCAGGATTTTCGATATGAACTAAGGGATATATACTCATTTACAGGTAAGCATGATAAAGCGATAAATATGCTGGATGAAATCATAGCCCATACTCCTGAGTCAGATGGTAAAAGAGCCAAGATTGAAGAGCAGGTAACTATAGAAAAGATTATGATTGTCGAACAAAAACTAAAAGCTGCTTATTCAAAAGACCTTGAGGAAAAGTTAGTTAAGGACATTGAGGAATTCAATAAAAAGTATCCGGACAGTAAAGCAAAATCATACTTGGACGGGATTAAACGAACCCTAACCCTTCGAATAGGCAGTCCGATTTTAGAATATGAAACAAAGGATATTAAAGGTGTTGCATTTTCATTTAAGAAGTATAAAGGTAAGGTTTTATTACTTGATTTCTGGGCTACCTGGTGTGCTCCATGTGTACATGAGATGCCGAATGTGCTTGCAACTTATAATAAGTTCCACAAGAAAGGTTTTGATATCATTGGAGTTTCATTTGATAGTGACCTTAAGAAAATGAAAGAATTTATTATTAAGGAAAAAATGTCATGGTGTCAGATTGCAGACGGTAAGGGCTGGAATTCGGAGTTTGGAAAGTTTTATAATATTCGGTCAATCCCGTCAACATATCTGATTGACAGAAAGGGTGTGATTCGTTATATGAATCTACGTGGTAAGGAATTAGAAGAGGCCGTGGATAAGCTTATAAAAGAAAAATAATATATGAAAACATTTCAGGAAGAGAAGGAACCTCCGGGGAAGATATTCAAAATTTTTATAGATTCAACCGGGAAAATTCATTTACCTCTTGATTTTCCTAATAAAGAAGGATTTATAAATTCTATTCCAAATGAAGGAATTTCAGAAAAATTAAAAAAATCAGGGGATTTTTGTGGATAAACAGAAAAATCAAAATTTACACGAGATTGAAACTTTGATCCGTGCCAGGTATCCAATAATTTATATTGTAACACACGAAGAATACCGGGTAAAGGGTGAGTTGTTTAAGATAGGTAAGAAACTTAATAAAAATGTTTTTGAGTGGAGTATCACCAATGGTGTAATCAGGTATTCTGATAATATTGATATGACTCGTCATCCGGAAAAATCCACAAAAGATCCGACTTCAGCATTAAGTCAAATTTCTACCGTTGAGGACCCTGCGGCTATATTTATATTAAATGATTTTCATCCGTATTTGAAGGATTCCACTGTTATTAGAAAGTTAAAGGAGACCGCAAATAATTTTATTAATTCGTTTAAATCCTTAATTATTATTTCACCTGTGCTTTTAATTCCCTGTGAACTGGAGAAGGAGATTACGGTTATTGATTTTGACCTTCCAACTGAAGAAGATTTAAAAGAGTTGTTATTCAGGGTAAAAAAGGAATTAAAAGATGCACAAAATATTGAGCTTAGTATTTTACCTGATGTCGTTGAAGATGTAATAAATTCGATAACTGGTTTGACTCTCCAGGAAGCGGAGAATGTTTTGGCTAAAGTAATAATTGAAAATAAAAAAATCACCAGGGAAGAAATTAAAATAATTCTAAATGAAAAGAAACAGGTAATTCGAAAGTCAGAGATACTTGAATATTATACTTCTGATGAAGGTTTTAATAATATCGGCGGGTTAGAGAATTTAAAGATCTGGTTAAGGCAAAGGAAATTAGCATTTTCTGAGAAAGCAGAAAAATTCGGATTACCAAAACCAAAAGGCGTTTTATTACTTGGAGTTCAAGGCTGTGGCAAGAGTTTATGTGCGAAAGCGATCTCTACACTATGGAATCTTCCTTTATTGAGATTGGATATGGGGAAGATTTTCGGGTCACTTGTCGGGTCTTCAGAAGATAATATCAGACGTGCAATTAAAACAGCTGAAAGTATTTCACCGTGTATTGTTTGGATAGACGAGATAGAAAAAGCTCTATCCGGAGTTCAAAGCTCTGGCTCAACTGATGCCGGCACAACCTCGAGAGTTTTTGGGACATTCATTACCTGGCTTCAAGAGAAAACCAAACCGGTTTTTGTAATTGCAACTGCTAATGATGTTACAATGCTGCCCCCGGAACTGATGCGAAAGGGCAGGTTTGATGAGATTTTCTTTGTTGACCTTCCTACACATAATGAACGAAAAACGATATTTAAAATTCATTTGGATAAAAGAGAAAGAACATCTGCAGAATTTGATCTTGAAAAATTAGCAACAGTATCTACAGGATTTAGCGGTGCAGAGATCGAGCAGGTTATTATCGCATCTTTATATGAAGCATTTTATAATAATACAGATATTGATACTGAGATAGTTACAAAAAAGATAAAATCAACTGTTCCACTTTCAAGGTTAATGAAGGAACGGATTGATTCTTTAAGAACCTGGGCAAAAGGTAGAACGATCTCCGCATCGTACGTAGAGACTGATTAGAATTAGAAAAGAAAACTAAAAGGCATTTATAATTATAATAGGAGGCTTAATATGTGTTCTGTAATAGTAATCGTTCCAATAATCGTAGCATGGCCATTTTTCATGGCTGCTGCAGGTTCAGTTGCGCTTCGGTTAGGTTACCATCTTCAAAAGGAACAAATTGAAGAAACTGAAGAAACTCGTCAGAAAGTCGAAGTGGATGTGAAAGGTTCAGATATTTTATCAGAATCAATGACTTACGAAGAGACCTTTACTATTCAAGCCGGAGATGTTGATGTTACATTTATGAAAACACCCCGGGGAAAAGTTAAAATGATTGTGACCGGGGAGAATCATTCTAATGACGAATTGAGAAATATAGGAAATGATATCCTCGATAAAGTAACACAACAATATACTTTAGCAATGGTGAAGAAAGAGCTTGAATCCCGTGGTTTTGAAATGAATGAAGAAGATACCTTAAAAGATGGTTCGATCAAACTAAATGTAACCAGGTGGGATTAAATAGAGGAGTATTATATAAGTGAGCCGATTTGAATGGCTGGAAATGCCGGATAATAAGAATAAAAACAAACTTAAAAATGTGCACAGTGATCCTGCAAATGCTGAAAGGTTTATGGCGCAGGCTGATGAGAAACTCAAGAAAGGAGATTTTGATAACGCATTAAAATACTATTCCAGGGCTTTGGGTGAAAATCCGAATATTGAAGAGGCCTGGTTTCAGCAAGTCTGGATTTTAATTCAATTTGACGAACTGAAGCAAGCCGAAATTTGGGCAAATAAAGCCCTTGAGAAATTCCCAAACTCTGTAGGGATTCTTGCGCTTAAGGGTTTATTAAGAGGTTTCCTTGGCGATTTTGAAAAAGCATTAGCGTATCTTGATAATTCAATTTCAAAAAAAGGAAACCATCGTTTTTGTTGGTTAGCACGAGCGTATGTTTTATTATTACAGAAACCTCATTTGAATTATAAAGCTGCGAGTAGGTGCTTTTTAAAGGCCATTGAGTCCGGCGGTAAGGACTGGTGGTTTCTTTTGCAAGTAGCAGCAGTTTATATTGAGACGGGTTATCCAAGTGAATCAATGGAACTTCTGAATAAAGTTAAAAAGATAAAAAGCAATTCCCCGTATTTTCATTATATAATGAGCAGAACATATATGGAGTTAGGGTTTCCAAATGAAGCTCAGGATAAAATTACTAAAGCACTTACAATATATCCTAATTTTGAACTTGCACATCAGTATAGTGATTTCATCAGGAACAAAAGGGGGATTTGGTATACGATTAAAAAATTCTTTCAAAGAAAAATATAGCAGGAGAATTTAATGTCAAAAAAGAGAGAGTTAGAAATAATAATTGGTAAGGATGGTAAACTTCAAGTTAAGATAAAAGGTTTTCCCGGGAAGGTTTGTATGGATATTGCAAAAATCCTGGAAGAAGCTTTAGGTCCCATCCAAGAAGAAGAACACACATCAGAATATTACGAACCTGAGGAAGAGACAAAGATCAACTTAGAAAAAAATGAATGATGAAATAAAGGAAAATAAACAATATTATCCGCCCCGGTCACCCAGGAGTATGAATAAAAAATTCTCACCGAAGATGAATTCATTTAAGAGAATAAAAGGAAAACTTATAGAATTCCGCAGGGGTGAAATTTATTATCATATACTATCAATTATCCCGGGTGTAGGCCACTTTACCCTGAAACTTTTTAGTCGGGGAGTTTGGTTTTTGGTTTCAATTATTTTATTAATATTGTTAAATATATGGGCATATCCCCACCCGATTTCGTTACTTCTTATTTTTATATTATTCACCGATCATTTACTAATGTTTCAGGATTTAAGTTTGCAGTATAATCTAAAAATTAATAAACAAAAAAAGATAAATTGGAAGATTGTAACTTGGGATCTTATTATTTTATTTGTAGTATATTTTTTAATAAGGTTATTCTTTAATTATAATATTCCATTATTTCGAATATGAAGATATTTTTAATATTAAGGAGTTAATATGAATAAATTTGAAGTTTTATTAGAGAAGGCAGTTCAGGAAGATGCATCTGACCTTCATTTAATCTGTGGTTTGAGACCGATGTTACGAATCGGTGGAGAGCTTTATCCCATGAAGGAGAAAGTGCTGGAATCAGAAGATATTTCAAAGATGGTAGATTCAATCTTGAATCCGTTCCAAAAAGAAAAGTTTAAGAAGGAATTACAGTTAAGTTTTTCTATTTATTTCCCAGGGCTAGGAAGGTTTAGAGTTAGTGTTTATAAAGCGAAGGGGAATATTGAAATGGCAATTAGGATTATCGGGGAGAGGTTAAAGAGTAAGGTTGAACTTCGGCTACCGGATTATATTGACGAGATTGCACATTTTCCAAACGGTTTGGTTTTAGTAACCGGACCGACCGGGGCAGGGAAGACAACCACTTTAAATATTATAATTGATATTATTAATAATGACAGGAGTGCAAAGATATTAACAATTGAAGATCCGATTGAGTATTACCATTCACATAAAAAAAGTTTGATAGTTCAAAAGGAAGTCTTGATTGATACCCCAAGTTTTGATATGGCGCTGTTTCATGCACTCAGGGAAGATCCGGATGTGATTGTAATAGGTGAGATGCGGAACCTTGAAACTATTCAAACCGCATTAACCGCAGCAGAAACCGGACACCTCGTCTTAGCTACTTTACATACGGCAGATGCAACGCAAACTATCCAGAGAATTGTAGATGTTTTCCCCCCGCATCAGCAGTCTCAGGTCAGGGTACAGCTTGCATATACATTAAGAGGGGTTTTATCTCAAAGATTATTACCTGTGGTTGGTGAGAAAAAGAGGGTGCTTGCGCACGAGATATTGAAAAATAATGCTGCGGTCAGAAATTGTATTAGAGAAAATAAACCGTCAAGTATTAGGAATATAATTCAAACTCATTATCGCGATGGTATGATTCTAATGGATTCTGTTATTAAAGAACTTTATCAGGAAGGAATAATCTCTTATGATACTGCTCTGATTAATGTCGTAAATGAAAAAATAATTAAAGGATAAAAAATAAAAGACAGTGAGCTGGTTGGTAACAAATGAAGTTGGTTGGATTAACTACGTATGAGTGTCATCGCGAGGGAGCATCGCGACCGTGGCGATCTCGCTTTTAAAAAGAAAATTCATCTTTGTAATTTATTTAATAATATCTGATTATAAAAAAATAATAGGAATTAATTTGTTTTTATAATCCTTTCATACGGGTGTTTAAATCCGTTTGGTCAGGGCATGTTTGGTTAACTTTGTTAACCAAACCGAGAGTAGATAGCAGAGAACAGAGAGCAGTCGTTTTATAGATAGCAGTAGGGGCTTCGATGCAAACGTTCTTTTAAAAGCGAGAATGCCGGAGGCACAGCCTCTTTAATAATGATATTCAAATGTTCTTTTTAAAAGCGAGATTGCCGCGTTGCTTCGCTCCTCGCAATGACAAGATGAAGCTGATGGCGAATTACAAATACAATAGTTCTGTTCCGTCTTTTAATTGTGCAACAATATGAATATATTTTTTAATTGAGCTTTTTGAAACCTTGCCGTATAAAACTTCTTCAATTTGAAAAACCCCTGCCTTATCTTCCATGTCAACTGTTATCTTGATAGGTCGTTCTTCATCACCTGGGCCGATGATAACCTTATTAATGCTCATTGCGGAATATTTATGAATATCACCTATCGTAGGTTTTTTCTGGAGAACATAAGGAATTCTTGCGCGGCCTTTACTCATATCGCAGCCGTCACTTACAAGTATAATTCCCGCTTCAATTGACGTGACATTAAAATCTCCCATGTGCCCGAGAATTGCTTCAAAAACCATTGCTTTATATATTAAGGCTTTGTTTTTATCGTCATAAAGTTTGAATAAAATATTCTCAATTATTTCTGTGCCGATAATAATGGAGTTGCGCTCATGGCTTTTTCTTCCCATTGCCATACCGATATCATGACAAAAGCCCGCAATTAAAATCAGGATTGTAGAGTCTTCAAATGTTCCTAATTTCTCTTCTTCAAGAGATGTCTCAATCTTATTTTCAAGCAGGTTCAGAATATCAAGAGAGTTTCTTGCAACCATTCTCGCATGAACAGGACCATGATCGTTATAACCAAGTCGGTTAATAGAGACGATATTGGCATATTCCTGGAGATGATTCAGCTGTTTATCTTTAATGAGTAAGTCTAAAGTTTCTTGGACTTTGCCTGTAACTGAAGCAAGCATTTCCTTTTCTAAATGTTTTTGAAATCTGCTAACTGGAAAACGCATGGAATCCTCCCGGTATTAAATGTTTATATAATTTTCTCTTAACCATTGAATAACTTCTTCTTCTATACATTCTTCCAAATAATCATACCACTCTCTTAAAATCGCCTGGTCTTCAACTGAAAGAGTATCTTTGAATCGGGAAAATGCCCCTTTCTCTGTTGAGATTGCACGCCTAAGTTTTTCCTGGAGACCTTTATTGGAAATTTTGGTATTGATAAATGTCCTCATATCTTCAAAACTCTGGTGACCCTGACGCTTGGGAATGGGGATATAGCGGTCTGGAGACTTCTGAACCTTCGCAGCAATCTCTAATTTGTAATCTTCATCATCTTCGTCCGAAACTTCAAATACTTTCAAAGTATTCTTATCCAGAATATAAATCCTATCCCTGTGGGTTGATGAGAACGCTTCTTTGATTGGTGTAATATCTTTCATCTTTTTCTCCTTCAAAATATATTTCAAAGTATAACATAAATCTTTTAACTTTGCAATGTAAATTTAACAGCGAAACAAAGAAAATAATAGTTTCGCTTCGCTACACATTTATGATTTATGATTGATAATTATTAATTTAAGATTGATTTTGCATTATGTATTACAATTCAGTAGGGGCGACCGGCCGGGCGCCCTGACCGTAAGAAATAAAACACCCATTCGATAAAAAAATATAAAACAAAAGGAGAAAAGAAAAACAAAGAAAAGAATAAAACAAATTTTTAACAGGGATGGACGGGATGAAAAACAACAAATTCGCTTCGCTCAAACTTTTTTTTAACCGCCCCGAAGTGAATTCGGGGTAAACTCCGGACGCAGAGAAAAATAAAACAACAAAAGAAGAATAAAGATCAAAAAAATATTCTACTGCCTTACCCCCATTTTTTTGTATTAGATATTTGTAAGTATTAAACTATTGGATAAAAATGTCGAATTATTTTTTGAAATTCATTTTTTGAAATTCTTAAGAAATGTTGATATAA
>DAOVMD010000006.1 GCA_030630935.1 Candidatus Mcinerneyibacteriota bacterium
ACCAGGTAGTATTTACAATGAAGGATATCGCAAATGTTACAAAACAATCTGCTGCTTCCACAAAACAAGTTATGAATGCGACTGAAGAATTGAATAAGTTAGCAGAAGATTTTAAGGCTGTAGTAGGTAGGTTTACAATTGAGGAGTAGATTTTTACAGGTAAGAATGTTTTAATTTATCAAGAATTATAATGAAATATTAATTTTAAAAATGGAAGGCAATTGTGGAGAATAATCAAGCTTTAGATCTCAAACAAAAGCTTAAGTTTGAGCACAGGGAGAAATTTAAAGACCTTGCGATTAAGGGAATGAAGGATAGGGGAGCAATCCTGATTTTAGGGGAATTACTGATTATCGTTGGTAATTTGACAAATATAACAGAATTTCCGTGGATTTTATTGATAGTTTTTCCTGTTATTATTGGTGCGGCCGAAGCGTTTCAGTATTTTGGGATTAAGAAAGACTTTTACCAGGTTAGGAATGAACTGTTTGTCAATTCAATTGATATTATTGTTATTACTATTACTGTTTATTATACCGGATTACACCATAGTCCGTTCTTTATACTTTATTTTCTAATTATTATTCACTATGCAATTGATATGGGAATGAAATTAACAATGATAAATGCGACAATGACGGTTCTTGCATATATTGTAATTCTTCTTATTGGAAGTAATATAGGCAAGTTTAATATCAATCTGACTATTGGAAGTCAAACAAGCATGTTTGATATCAATCCGATATATGAAATCGCCCGATGTGTATTATTATTTTATACGGCATTTATTGCTGCAAGTTTAGGAAATAGAAATCTAGTTCGTCTTGCAAAGTTAAGAAAGACGATGGCACTCGTAGAAGAAGGAAATATCGATGTCAGAACTGAGCTGGAGGGAAAGGATGAAGTTGGCTGGACTTTAATCAGTTTTAATAAAATGCTGGATAACCTGAACGAACTTGCTGCCCAGGCGGAAGCGATTGCAAATGATGATTTAAATAACGAAGTATTAGATATTGAGATAAAGGGAAAACTCGGTGATGCCTTTGCCAGGATGGTAACCAAACTTAGGAAATTACTGAAACAAGCAGAATTTATAGAGGCGGATGATTTAAAAAATCCAATTTTAACGGAGAAGATGTCCGGAGACCTCGGTTCTACATTCTCCGGTATGGTGGATAAGTTAATCATGTTCAGTAAGAGAGCAGAACTAATCACTTCCGGCAATCTAAAGGTTAAGGACTCGTTTAAAATGGAAGGAAAATGCCTGGTTAAATCATTTGATGATATGGAAGGTAACTTGAGAGAAGTTATCCTGAATATTAAGAAAGCCGGGTTTAAAATCGCATCATCTTCTACGCAAATTCTATCTGCAAGTGAAGAGCTTGCTTCGGGTGCCGGCGAGCAAGCAGCATCGGTTGAAGAGACGAGTTCAACAGTTGAAGAGTTTGCCACAACCGCAACACAGATTGCAGAGAATGCTGAAATAGTAGCCAAACTTGCAGAAGAGACCCTCACTATTACAGAAGCCGGAACTAAGAAAATGACTGAGGCTCTATATAGTATCGAAGGAATTAAAACTTCTTCTCAAAATACATCAAAGCGGATATTAGAACTTGGTGATAAATCCAACAGGATAGGAGATATCGTTGAGATGATTGACGAGATCTCCAGCCAGACAAAATTACTCGCCTTAAATGCATCAATTGAAGCTGCCGGTGCCGGAGAAGCAGGCAAGAGGTTTGGTGTGGTTGCGGTCGAGATTAAAAAATTAGCTGAGACCGTTGCTGAGTCGACTGAAGAAATCAGTCATTTAGTAAGTGAGATTCAGCTTTCTATTAATTCATCAATTATGTCGACTGAAGATGAGATTAAAAAAGTTGAAGAGGGTGTTTTAAAGGCCGGTAAGGTAAATGATCTGCTGGTAAGGCTTTATAGTATGGTCGAGAAAACGACAGATGCCTCAAAACAAATTTCTTTTGCTACTCAACAACAAAAGACTGCGGGTGAACAAGTCGTATTTACAATGAAGGATATTGCAAATGTAACAAAACAATCTGCAGTAAGTACAAAAGAAGTTATGAATTCGACTGAAGAACTAAGTAAACTTGCTGAAGATTTTAAAGACATTGTTGATAAATTTGAACTTGAATAATCCTGTCTCCTGAATAGGAAATGGTTAAAAGAATAAATGATAGAAGAATTTGTTAATGATCTTATGTCGAATCCCCGATTCAGGGATAATATCATTCAGGTTAAAAAATTAAATGCACAACCGGCAAAGCTGGAAGAAATTCCATCAATAATTCATGAATCAGTTATAAAAGCCTTAAAAAAGAATCAGATTGAGAAGTTATATAGTCATCAGCATTCTGCAATTGAAAAGATTTTAAATAAGGAAAATGTTGTAGTTGTAACACCCACTGCTTCAGGAAAAACATTATGCTATAATATCCCGGTCCTTGATGCAATAAAGAAAGACAGCAATAGCCGGGCGATATATTTATTCCCGACAAAAGCCCTTTCCCAGGATCAATACAAGGAGTTATATAATCTTAATACATTAGGAAAATTAGGGATAAAAACACATACCTACGATGGTGATACCCCGGCAAATATCCGGCGCAAGGTTCGGGAAAAAGGTCAGGTTGTAATTACTAACCCGGATATGCTTCATATGGGAATCCTCCCGCATCATACAAAATGGTTTAAACTATTCAGGAATCTAAAGTATGTTGTTATTGACGAAATTCATACATATCGCGGGATCTTCGGCAGTCACCTGGGAAATGTAATCAAAAGGTTGAAACGAATCCTTAAGTATTATGGGGCGAATCCGGTTTTTATTTTGTGCTCCGCAACAATACATAACCCAGTTGAACTATCAGAAAAGATAATAGGGGAGAAAGTTACACTCGTTAATAATAATGGTGCTCCCAGGGGAGAGAAATATATCCTGCTTTATAATCCGCCGTTAATTAACATGGAACTCGGGATTCGAAGAAACCCCCTGGTAGAAGTGGTTGCACTTGCGTATGAATTATTTAAACGGAATTCACAAGCTATTATTTTTAGTAGATCCAGGATTGGAGTAGAGGTAACCCTTTCTCATTTAAAGAAGAAAGTGAAGGATGAAAAATTTGACCCCAACCAGGTCACAGGTTATCGGGGAGGGTACCTTCCAAATGAAAGAAGAGAGATTGAAGATGCTATAAAGAAGAAAGAGATTATCTCTGTTGTTTCTACGAATGCTCTTGAACTGGGGATCGATATCGGAAACCTTGATGCGTGCATTGTTTCCGGGTATCCGGGTGCGATTTCAAGTTTATGGCAGCAAATAGGCCGGGCAGGCCGACGCTCCTCAACTTCACTCGGGATTTTAGTCGCATCTTCTAATGCCCTTGATCAGTTCCTCATGAGCCATCCAAACTACATCTATTTAACGTCTCCGGAGAATGGGATAATTAATCCAGATAACTTAATTATTAAAGCAAATCATATTAAATGTGCATCATTTGAAATTCCCTTTGAAGACGGAGAAACATGGGGTGACGGAGAAGATATTTCAGAGATATTAAATTTGTTTGAGACGGAGAAAATCTTAAAAAAAGCAGGGAAGAAATATCATTGGTCAAGCACTTCATATCCGGCTGAAGGAGTCTCATTAAGGAGTGCATCAGCAGAGAATTGTGTGATCATAGATATCTCAAATGGAAACGAAGTTATTGGAGAAGTGGACAGGGAATCGGTTCCGTTCCTGCTATATGAAGGAGCAATTTACATTCATAGAAGTAAACAGTATCAAGTTAATAAATTGGATTTTGAACAATCAAAAGCGTTTGTTGAAGAAGTTAAGGTAGATTATTATACTCAAGCTCAAGTCGATACGGAAATCAGAGAACTAACCGCGGATCAAACCGAAGTGAAGAAAGACTTTGCGTTGAATGTTGGTGATGTCCTCGTAACTTTTGTAGCTTCACTATATAAAAAAATAAGGTTTCATTCTTTTGAAAATATTGGTGCTGGAGAAATACATCTTCCGGAACAGGAACTCCAAACAACTTCATTCTGGTTAGAGATATCAAGAGAAATAGTGAACGAGATAGAGAATACCGGGAGATATTTTCCGTTTGCTCTGGAAGGTCTTTCTAATCTATTAGAGAACATAATTCCTTTATATATCTTATCAGACCCGCAGGATATCGGGGTAATCTCTCAGATAATGGGGAAATTATCAACTAAACCAATGATATATATATTCGATAAGTACCCCGGAGGCGTCGGGTTCTCTGAAAAAATATTTGAGATATTTAAGGATATATTAATTGCTTCAAAAAACCTGGTTGAAGGTTGTAAATGTAACAGCGGCTGCCCGGCATGCATCGGTCCTTATAATGATTTTCTGTCAAAAATATATAGAAAGAAAATTACCGGAGAAAAAGTTAAAGATGTAAAAGGTGCTGCCCTGTGCCTTATTAATTTAATTTTAGAACAAATCTAATAGAAACCAAGCTCAAGCAACTTTGTTGCTTGAGCGGAAAGCAGAGAGCTGAGAACCGATAACTGTCGTTTTATAGATAAAAGCATCATGCTTAACAATGCAAATCATTCTTCATTTTTCATTGTTCATTCTTACTTATTCATTGAGCAGCGAAGCTGCTCAATCATTTTCAATAATTAAATCTTCAATCTTTTTATCTTTAACTTCCTTCGCATCTAATACCTTTGTTATTCTTTCAAACTCTTCTTTAACTTCAGTGGATAAAAACTCAAGTTCTTCTTTTATCTTTTTACCGCTTAATCTAATGTGTTTCAGATTAGCAAGATAGGATTCATAAGTCTTATCGGATAAATATCTTTCGAGAATGTATCGGGCAGTAAATGCTTTGCATTTTAAACAGCGTACATAAACGGTGATGTTTTTACCAGGTACAAATTGAAGGATGTTTTCAAGAGCAGTACTTCCACAGGAAGGACAGTGTTCACGTCTGATTTTTTCTATTTTTTCCATGTTTTTACCTTACATTACTTTAATGATTATTAATGTTATACAAAATATTTAATGAAAAATTTTAAAAATAAAATTAGTACCAGGAGTGCAATAATTCCAATTACAAGCCCGACCTTAACCATATCTTTTACTTTAAGTTCATTTGAACCATACGCAATTGCATTTGGAGGAGTACTGATTGGAAGTACCATTGCACAAGATGCTGCTAATGCAGTTGCAATCGCTGCCGCGAGCGGAGCAATCGTTGGGATCTTAGTAACAATCGGCATTAATAAGTTCGTTGTAGCTGTATTACTCATAAAAGTTGATAATACAATTGTGATTGTTGAGATAATTCCTAATGCTGCAAAATCCGGCAGCGCCTCAAAACTGATTTTCGAAATTAACCAGGTATCTAATCCTGATTTTGTCATTGCAACTCCTAAGGATAACCCGCCGCCAAGCAGCATTAAAACATCCCAACCGATACTTCTGAAATCCTTGGCATTAAGTATTCCAAATGCTAAGAATATGATAAGAGGTAATAATGCTGTGATTGCATCTGGTATCTTATGTTTAAATGAGGTTAACCATAAAAGAATTGTAACAAGAGCAATTGCAATAACAAATTTAGATTGGTTGTTAAGTTTGTTTTCTATTTTTACATCAAAACTATAGGAATTAAGTTTGGGTCTGAAAAATAATAATAAAACTATCCACGCAATAAATAATAATATAAGAGATACAAGTAAACCGAATTTCATCCAACCTAAAAATGAAATCGCTCCAACTCCAGGTAGATTACGTAAAGTCTCAAGCGCAATTGCATTCGGGGGGGTACCAATTGGTGTCGCCATCCCACCTAAATTTGCTGCAACCGGAATTGATAAAATAATTAATTTCCGGAAATTATCGTCCTTGTCTAATGAATAAATAATCGGTAATGAAACAGTGATCATCATCGCGGTGGTGGCGGTATTACTCATCCACATAGATAAAAAAGCAGTTACTGCCATTAAACCGAATGTTATCCACGCAGGCTTTTTTCCAAAAGTATTTAAAATGTTCTTAGCTAAAATTATATCAATTTTATATTTATGTAATGCAGTCGATAAAATATAACCTCCCATAAATAAAATTATTACCGGGGAAAAGAAGGGAAAGACAAAAGTCTTGTATGGAATTTCAGGAGTTGAAAGCAAAAGAGCTTCAAGAAGCAGAATAACAAATGAAGTTACATAGAGCGGAATCGCTTCCGTTATCCAGAAAATCGCTGCAAGAACAAAGATACTTAAACACTTCTTCGCCAATGGAGGGATATCTCCCATTGGTATAAAATACACGGCAATTGCTGCCGCAACCCCTATAAAGATCGAAATAACTTTTTTCTTGTTCATCCTAAAAACCCCCATTGTTTTTAATTAGGTTGGATTGTATCATACTTTTTCAAATATTGCAAGTGAAATCTTGAGAATTTATTCACAAACCCCGACTCAGAGAGCAGTCGTTTATTTGTCATTGCGAAGGAGTGAAACGACTGCGGCAATCTCATAGCGAAGCTTTGCTTCGCATTTATGATTTAGAATTGTTAATTGATAATTGGTTTTGCACTATATATTACAATGCAGTATGGATATTGTTTGCTCCCGGAAACAACAGTATTCAGACCGAGATATCAGATAAAGAAAGTACAAAATGCTTACAATACTTTGTCTCAAACCCCAACTCGAACGGAAAAATTAAAATAAATATTTTATTTTAAAATCGTTTACGATTATTATGAAAAAGATTCGTAGCCTGGGGGGTCACCCCCAGGAAAACGATAGAAGAGTAATCGACATTTATGTCGAGTATGAAAATAATAATTTTTAATATATTTTTTCGAAGATAAAAGCATTGCTTACCAAAAAATGTATGCGGCGCATCGAAACGAAGCGTCCATTCCCTGATCGAATAAACATAACCCTCCCGTATGAAATGTAAGTAAACAAGTAAACGCCTATCCCTCATTGTTTGCTCCCGGAAACGCCAGTATTCAGACCGAGATATCAGATAAAAACAGTACAAAATACTTACAATACTTTGTCTCAAACCCCAACTCGAACGGAAAAATTAAAATAAATATTTTCTGTTCTCGGCTCAAGCAAAAGAATTGCTTGAGTATGGAATACTTTAACTGTTCAAAACAAATAAGAATCCGGATATTTCTTTTTCATCTTATAATAATATTTTAATTCATCATCATCATAATCTTTTAAAAGTTTTCTTTCTTCTTCTCTTGATTTAGAATCAAAGTTTTTACAAATATTTGCTTTTTTACAATCATGACACCAAATTCTACATTGATATACTATATTATAACCCTTTTCTTCTTTCATCATCTGGCATAGTGGACAATCATCATGAAATTGTTCTTCAGACATTGCTTCTTTAATTCTATTTCGAATATCTTCAGAGCTGGGGCAATCCAAATGTACTAAATTAAAATCTCCCATCGGTGTCAACCATCCCTCTTCAATTTCATAAGTTCCACAGACTCCTATTCCAGGGGTAATATTATTTCTACTCTTAAATTTTTTCCTTTTCATTGATTATTCTCCTGTTTTTGTTTTTCTTTATATTTATCTTTTTAATATTAAATTGATTTTCCATTTCAATAATACTATATTTAATTATTAAATGGCTATCTTTAATTATGTAATTTATATTTTCTATTAAGATGCTTATCCCTCATGAATAAGTATCTTCAAATACTATTGGGAGAGAATGTTTGTAAGGATATTGTTTTTCTTTTATCTATCTATTTAATTCTCCTTAATTCTTAATATTATATATCAGGCCATTTTTTAAAATCATGTGGATCCATTCGTGATTTAAAGAAACCTATTAATTTACCCTTAGCAACGATATGACCTCTCATTGCCGTTTCAATCTCGCGTTCTGTTTTTCCGGATTCCAGATTCAATTTAATGTCAAGAGCATAAATTTTAAAACAATATTTATGTGTAATTCCTGGAGATGGACATGGTCCTTTGTATTCATTTTTGCCCCAGCTGTTTTTCCCAAGCTTTGCATCAATTTTATTTATATCCGCATTTTCAGGAATAGAATCAAGATTTCCCGGGATATCATAAACAAGCCAATGAATCCAAGTTCCAGCGTGTGCATCAGTATCTCCGCAGATAATAACGATGCTTTTTGTCTCTTTGGGAAGTCCTTCCCATTTTAATTTAGGAGAAACGTTTTTGTCTTTACAAGTATATTTATCTGGAATTAAGCCTTCTTCTGCAAAAGCAGTGCTTGTAATTATAAGTTCTTCAGCATCCGTTTCAATGAAATCAGCTTGCGGTTCTTTTTTAATAGAATTATCAGTGATTTTACATGAAGTGAAAACAAGTAATAAAAGAATTAAAAACAAACTACAATGCTTCTTCACTTTTCTTCTCCTTTTTTATCTTAAAAATATATGAAAAACCAAACATAAAGTTTGCAGTATAGTAATGAATCTTTTCTGTTCTCTCATAATAACCACTTGGCTGGTATTCCCAAATCTTTTCTTCTGCTCCATAGTATTCTGTGCGCCTTAATTCAACTCTAAAGATAAGAGATTCAGAAAAATTAAATTTAAAGCCAACTCCAATATTTACAGCCGTCAGATTGCTGCCTTCCCAGAGTGGCAAGGTTCCAAAGTTAAAACTATTTCCATATCCGATACCGGTGATAATAAAAAAGTGCGATTTTTCATTAACTCGCAGATTAATATTTAGGTTTGTTGAAAATAGAATGCTATCATTTCCAGCCATTAGCTCTGGTTCAAGTTCAAGAACATGATTAAAAAAATAACCATATCGAAAAAATAGATTTACATTTTCATAATTATAAGAATATTCACCCGCCCTGCTTACTTTTGATGCTGTTAAAGAAAAAGAGACTTCCTTATCCCCTTTATTAAAATCTCCATAAACAAATATTGATATGAATAAAGAAATTAATAAAATTGTGAGTTTTTTGTTCATCTTATCTCTTCCTTAAAGTGCATCGCAATTTATTTTTCTGTAAATGCAAAAAGTAGATTCTTTGTTCTGATTATTATTGAGGTTGCAAATTGCGATTTCGTTATTAATTGTTTTATCAATCTTGAGAAAAGCCTTTTCATGAAGAGAATCAAGATTACAAGACATTACCAAACCTCCCGGTGATAGATATCATAATACCAGATTAATGTTACCATAATTTTCAAATTTCAAATTTAATGAATGGTAATAATATAACGGGGAAAAAATAAACTTGTTTTTCTTCCCTTAAAATATTCTTTGTAACAACTACTGTCTTTTTTACATTATTATATTTATCCTTAAACCTCTTTATAGAAATCGGTACTTTAGGTTTTTGTCTGAATTTAACTTCAACAGGGATTAATTCATCCTTCGATTTGACAATAAAGTCAATCTCAGACTTTGAGATAGTTCTATAAAAGAATATATTTCCTTTATCAAAGGTACTTCTCAAGTTGTTATATACAAAATTTTCAATACTTTTACCATTGATAAGCAAATACCTATCATATTCAATTCCTGTAAATTGCTTCAGTAAACCAATGTTATTCAAATAAACCTTCTGCATTTTTGATAATTCTTTACGGATATTGGTATAGAAAGGACTTAAAAACGAAAAAATAAATGTCCCTTCGAGTATATCCAGATACTTATTAAGGGTATTCGAATGTAAATTTAAAGTATTTGATAGTTCATTTTTATTTACAAGGTTCCCTATCTGAGAACATAGAATTGAAATCAAATTATTAAATCCGCTGACGTTTTCGATTCTTAAAAAATCTATTACATCTTTCCTAATATATGTATTAATAATCTCCTTTAATATAAGCATTCTCTTTTCTGATTGCGAATGTAATACTACTTCAGGATAACCTCCCCAGTTTATATAGTCAACAAAATGTTGTTCCAGATCTTCCTTGTATGTTTTATAGAAATCGGATAATATTTTAAATCTATCGGTTACTTTCCATAGTAAATTATATTTGAAAGATGACTTCGCACGGAGATGCTCTAAAAAAGAAAATGGTGTAAGTAAAAATTCTATTTTCCTGCCTGTAAGAAATTCCTTATCTTCAGAAAGCCTTAAAGTGGATGAGCCGCTTACAATAATATTTAAATAGGATTTTGTTATATCAAATAATACTTTAAGGAAAAAACCGGTACTTTTTATATACTGTACTTCGTCCAGGATTAAATATGAACTTCTATTGTGGATATTATATTCATTTTTTAGATAATTAATTAATAACTTAGGCTCTTTAAATATGGGATTTGTAATCTCTTGATCAATAGAAAAATAAATAACCCGCTTATTCTGTTCTTCCAGAATATCCTTTAGATAGTATAACAAAGTTGTCTTTCCCACTTGCCTTGCACCCTTAATAAGGATGATTTTCCTTTCATCAAGCCATGGTAAAACTTTATCAAGTAATTCTCTTTTAATAATTTTCATAATGCACCGTTAATATTCTTAGATAATTATAACATGATACTGTAAAAAAATCAAGGTATTTTTTACAGCATTTGTTTCCTTGCCGTATTGCTTAGTCAAACTTCACGTTTACAAATAAAAGCAAAAAAAAAAGATATTTTACCACCCCGAACTAAAAGAAAAAACGGGGTAAACTCCGAACACAGAGGACACGGAGAGAAAAAAATACATAAGTTCAGATTTTTAACAGAGATTGGAATCAAAGATTCCAACAACATGATTAATGGGATTATTAAAATGAATAGAAAAAAACTAATGAAAAAACTTCTTAATACAAGATAAAACCCGAATTTATTATATAGTTATAATCAAATAGAGATTCATCTTTTCTATTCATTTTTTTATCCCCAAATCATGTAATCTCTGTTAAATCTTTTCAGTGTGATCAGTGCGGAGTCGGGAACTCCACGTAGTTCTTGATGTTCAGTGGTTAAAAGTTTTTCTGCTATCTTCTCTCTGTTATCTGCTCAGTAGTTAAATATTTCTTTTTACATTGTAAATAAATTAATATGTCAAAGAACTGATTTATATTAAATAATCTTATAAATGAACTTCTGAAAACTGCCTAAGTAAGAAAAGAGCTGCTTCATATATCTACTTTTGGGGTAGTTTTATTTTTCATATTCTTTCATATTACTTTTCACACTTCCTATTGTAAAAATATTTTTAAAACAAGTTATAAAACTCCTTTCTAATCTCTTTTATTGCTTCACTCATTCTTCACTCCATTCTTCTTCATCTTCTATAAATTTAAAAAAATTATGTTTTTTATTTTGTTTTATGAATAAATTTTCGACTTCTGACCAGTCTTGCAGCTGGTTGCCTTTATCAAAAAGTTCATCAATTCCATCCGGCATTATTCCGGCAAACATTCCAGCAAGGTAGTATCTGATTCCCATATGATCATCCGGGTCAAATTCAAGAATTAACTTATAAAATTTCTCTGCTTCCTTGAGGTTTTTTATTTCCTGTGCATAAACCGCTTTATTATAGATTGCTCTAAAATATTGTCTATTCTCGATCTCGCCCCATTCTAATATTTCGGGGAGTACGGGAAAGTGTTTTAAAGTTTTCTTATAAGCAAGCTCGATATGTTTAACTCTTTGTTTTAAATTGTTTTCCACTTTATATGTCTCAATAAGTCCAACCTCAGCAGCAACAAAATCCTGATCAATTTTCAATGCTTTATTGAGCAGGAGCTTTGCGGCTTCTGTTAGGTCATTATTTATATCCTCCATTGCATCATAATAAAGATCCCATTTATCCTTTTCATCAAAATTGTAATTCTCGTTTATATTTTTAGTTTCTTTTTCCTGTCTATATTTTTCATAAATAGCTTTTAGAGGTATTGGATTTAACAAAACATTCAGCAGCTGCTGAAGACTTTTATAAATCGAGGTCGGCAGTTCACTTATGTATTTATAAGAATAATATTTGGGGGACATATTTTTTTCAATCAACTTATGAACAATATCAATACTTCTGCAGTAATTTAACATTAACCTTTCGTGTTTCTTTTTATTATATTCTTTTAATACAAACAAACCAAGAATATCCATTAACAGATATTCAAAAGAAGAAACAGCAGCCCGTCTTAAATTGCCATTTTTATGTTGAATGATTATAAGCAAGAAATCTGATAAAAGTTCGTAATTCTCAACGACATAACCTAACCAAATAACACTTGAAATCCGAATAAATGCAATTTTATTATTGATATTTTTTATTGAATCAAAATCTACAAGTTCATTTTTGAACTTTCTAAATAAAAGGTTCTTATCCTCTCCCTTTTTTCCAAGTTCGGTATTCCATAATTTGTCTATTGCTTTCTTTGCAGTCTTTATTTCGTCCTTGTTTCCTGTTTTTATTTTTCTGATATTTTCAGAGATAAAATTGTCTTTTTCAATGGTCATTTTTATTTCCCTTTTTTATTTCAAACATTCCGAAGCCTTAAGAATATTTTGAACCTAACCCTGAATAGTATGAGAGTTTAGTAAGTTTTTTATTTGCTGTTAATTTAAATACACCATAAGATGAATCAATAAATGTTCCTTGAAGTGAGATAAAGTTACTTTAATTCGCATAATCCTAATTCATTTTTTATTAACATTATAAACTAAAAATATTTAAATGTCAAGTGAAATCAGGCATAAAATTGGTATCTGTAGGAGATCCTAAGGCTGGAAGCCTAAGTTACTTTGTTAGTTATAAATGGCTTTATAAGAATCATAAACGATTTTAAAGAATTATTTAATAATGCAAACCATCATTAATTCTTCATGTTTTTATCTAAAAATTCATCAAGAACTTTGTACTTCCAATAATTATCTCCAATGAGATTAATAATACTCCTTTTTAATTTGGGTAATTTATTCATTAGTTCTGTCTTATCAAATACTATAAGTTTTTTGCTCTCTAAGAAATCAATATAAATAGGAAAACCTATTGCAAGAATGGTACCTGCATGACAATCTCCAAACAATGGATTAAGTTTTAAAACAAGAAATTTTTCAAGATAATCTACAGAAACATATAAAGCATTCTCAATGTTTTCAAACATATTTAATTGAAGAATTACAAAATTAGTAATTTCATTTTTCAAATTATTACTAAAGCCATAATCAATATTTCTTGATTTTGCATAAGCAATGAACTCCACAAATAACCAATGTAAATTATCTTGGTAATTCGGTTGTTCAATACTAAATTGTCCTGTTCCCCAGTTAAAACTATCTTTTCCTTCTATTACTCTTACCGTTTTTACGAATTCACCCTTTTTCGGTTTTATATATTGTCTGATGTGTTTATAGAATTGCTGCAGTTGCTCCTCTGAATAATTTTCATTATTAATCAGGAAAGTAAAGATACTATTAAATAATATAATATGCTTGATTTCATCTTTTGCAAATTTCATAATATTTGAATCTTTCATAAAAGCAATATATATTTGTTCTATAAAGAATAATGTCAGACTATAGTGTGAATATATTTCAAAAAAGGATAATATTTGAAATATAAGTTTAGGAACCTTAATAATATTATTTTTTGCAATCTTTATTATTCTTTTTATTTCATCAAGGTTCCATTTAATGAAATTCAGATAAATCAAGTATTCATAAAGATATACAGATATTTTTTTAAATAGCTCTCCTTTCCTTTCTTTAAACTCCCATATTAATGATATTGCATTATCATTCTTTCCTTCAATCCCGGCACTATCAACTGTTCTACCTAAAAAATCTAAATATAGTGACTTATCATCGAGTTCATTGTAATTCATTAATTCACGAATTGTTTCTATCTTTTCATCAGAATTATTCGTTTCATCAAATCTATTTTCCCAATACTCAAAAGATGTAATGCTGTAGTATTTTTTCTGCTTTGGAAATCTCGGCTTTTTCCGTCTACCTTTTTTCTTCTTCGACATAAGAATCTTCTTTAGAATTATTTTTTGTTTTTAATAAGTTACTTTCCCGAATGCTTGTATTAACTCTACTTACTAAACAAGCCTTACTCAAATAAATATAATAATACTTGATTAAATCAATAATATTTTCTTTCATTTAATAACCTAATATTTCCTATTATATTGTCTTCTTATTTCGAAGAAGATTCCTCTCTTTTCTTTTTTTGTAACTATTCGTTTTTGGTCAAGCAGAATTCGGATATATTTTTGAAGTTCTGCTATTTTAATATTGAGAATAATATTCAAATCTTTAATTGTCATAGGTCTCCTTGAAATTGCGGAGAGAATCAGTTTATCAATACTGGTTGAATGTTCACGGAAATATTTATCTTTATCCTTGAATTTTGCAATGATTTCCGAACCTGGGATCATTTTTTTAATTTTCAGTAATTCTTTTTTAGAGACTTGTTTGACCCAGGCTTCTGTTCCAGGCCTATCTAAAGTATTCAGCTGGATCTTTTCAGGTTTCAATTTATCCAGGAGCTCTTTTATTTTGAGGATTTCTTTTCTGGAATCGTTTATGCCTTTTATAATAAATATCTCTATCCATAATTGGCCTTTAAACATTTTTCTAAATTCAATAAGCCCGTCGATTATTTTCTTTAGGTTTAATTTGGAATGTGGTTTATTAATTTTTTTGAAAGTTTTTAATGTAACTGAATCAATTGACGGAATTACTATGTCAGCTTGAGCTAAATCCTTTCTGACCTGTTCTCTATATAACAACGACCCGTTTGTCAGCACGGCGATCTTATATTGTGGATATTTCATTTTTAAATACACAATGATTTTGCCGATTATTGAACTAAGAGTAGGTTCACCTGATCCGGAGAAGGTGATATAGTCGAGTTTTGGTTTGACCTTAAGGAAACTATTTAATTCCCTAATTAGATTTCTGTAAGGGAAAAATTCTTTTCTTCGGATTGTTTTGTTGGTAGTTTTTCCGCATTCACAATAAACACAGTCATAAGTACAGGTTTTAAATGGGACTAGGTCAATCCCGAGAGAAATCCCAAGTCTTCTTGATGGCACCGGTCCAAAAAGATATTTCATTATATCTCCTTTTTTCTCATACTTCAGGATTTTAACATAAAACGATAATTATTTCAAGTAAAAATTATGATTTGACATTCGCTTTGCTTATTGAAGAGGCCTCAGAGCACGCGGAGGAAAACAAAAAGAACAAGAAAAAAACATTAACCACTGAACACACTGACCACGCCGCAAAAAACAAACAAAAGAGAATAGATTTTTAACAGAGATTACATGATAAATGGGATTATTAAAATAAATAGAATAAAAGCGAAGGAATTACTTTTTTACTCAGGATTAAATTTAAGTTAATTCTGTGATTATGCTTAAACAAATATTTATATCTCTATTCATTTTTCTTATCCCATATTATCATGCTTCCGGAATCTTCGCTTCAAATCTCTGTTAAAAATTTATAGTGTGTTAGAATAATTCATTATGTATGGGAACTTTCCTTACTTGAGCGCGCTTTTGTACTCTTGGCAGCGAAGCTGTAAATTATCTATAAAACGACTGTTTCCACGCCCTGCACCCAAGCGAAGCAGTGGTACAGGGTCAGTTTTCTACTACGGTGTCCAGTATCCGACGTGGTACTGGATCTTCTCTCTGTTCAAGTAACAGAGTTGCTTGAGGATGGGACTGAACTCCCTCGTTGTACATCTGTCCCTACGGGACAGTGTGTGTTGTGGGATATTTTTACCCAGCAATGAATTGCTGGGCTATTCTCAACTGTCCTTTCAGGACAAATGTTGAAATCAGAGTTTACACAAGTAGTGAAGCGCGTGATAGAAGTTCTGATATCAATGATTAAAAAAACTTGACATAAATTACTAAATTTGTTATACTATACATAATAATGACAAGGAGTTTTTTTAGTAATGACGATGGAGCAACTAGAGAAGCAGTTTAATAAATTGATAGAGATTGGGATATCTCTTACAAGTGAGCATAACTTAGAGAAACTTTTATCAACGATTGTTTCTGAAGCCCGCGCATTTACGTGTGCCGATGCCGGTTCTCTTTATATTAAGGAAGGCGATGAATTGGTATTTATGATCAGCCAGAATGATACTATTAGAAATCGAGATGGTGCAGACGAAGAGAAGAAAGCTTACAAGAAATTCACATTGCCTATTAACAAGAAGAATCTTGCCGGCTATGTTGCATTTACCGGGCAGATTTTAAATATTCCTGACGCGTATAATATCCCTGAAGATGTTGAATACAGTCATAAAAAAACTTTTGATAAGCAGTACAACTATAAAACTGTTTCGATGTTAATGATTCCCATGACCGATAATGAAGGAGAGATTACTGGTGTACTTCAATTAATAAATTCTTTACAGAATCATGGTCAAGCGGTTCCTTTTAAAAAGGAGCAGGAGCAGATTATTCTTTCAATGGCTTCACAAGCGGCGGTTGCAATTAACAATGCAAAATTAACCGAAGATATCAAGAAGGCGCATTATAATACAATTATCCGTCTTGCAGTTGCTGCAGAATATAAAGATGAAGATACAGCATTACATATTAAAAGGATGAGTGAATACTCTGCTATTATTGCTAAGGGTATGGGGTTTGATGATAAATATGTTGAGAATATCCGTTTTGCGAGTCCTATGCATGACATTGGCAAGATCGGGATTCCTGACAGGATTTTATTAAAGCCAGCCAAGCTTGATAAGGAAGAATGGCAAGTGATGATGTCACATACTACGATAGGCGGTGATATCCTGAAGAATCCTGATTCAGATATTATTGCACTTTCAAGAACCATTGCATTATCCCACCATGAGAAATTTAACGGTAAGGGTTATCCTTTTGGTATCCAGGGTGATGATATTCCCTTAGAAGGGAGGATTGTCGCACTTGCAGATGTGTTTGATGCCCTTTCTTCAAGAAGACCGTACAAAGAACCGTGGCCTTTAGAGAAGATTACCAACCTGATATCTGAAGAGCGCGGTGAACAATTTGACCCGACTGTTGTTGATGTATTTCAGGAGAATTTTGAAGAGATACTGAAGGTTCGTGATGAATTTATTGAATAATAATTAAATTTGGAGGATTTAAATGGCAATTAAAAATTATTTAGAAGATATTGTTCAGAGTATTGTTAAGGAAGAATCGGAAAAGGATCCTATACTCAAAGCTTCAAAAATCTTACAAGAAGATGTAATAGCTTATACCCTCAATCATCTAAAACCAAAATATGCGCGAACAAGAAAGGGATATATTTTAACAGAGGTTGAGATGGCTTCTGAACAACTCCGTGCAGAGATTTTGGTTAAAGTTTTAAAAGCGATAAAAGTTATTAAGGAGCACCCTAAAGGTAAAGAGATAGAGAAGCTATAATTTTTATTATCCCACCCACAATTTATTAAAGAAAGGTACTTATGAGATTTATTATTATAGGAGATGGTGTTGCTGGTGATTCTGCAGCGATGTCTATCCGGCAAGTAGACCAGGAATCTGAAATTTTTATTTTTACTGATGAATCGATTCCATTTTATTACCGACCGCGATTGATTGATGTTGTGTCAGGTGAAATTGAATTGAATAGAATTATTATCCATAATCAAGGTTTTTATAAGAACAAAAATATTAAATTATTTTTATCATCTCGAATAAAAGAGATTAACACAAAAAAGAATTTTATATTAACGGAATCCGGAGAAGAGTTTACTTATGATAAGCTCTTAATTGCCGCAGGCGCTCATCCTTTTATTCCCCCGATTTCCGGTTCGGATAAGGATGGAGTTATAGCTTTAAGAGACGCTGCTGATTTAGAGAGGATTCAAAAATTTCTCCCCGGCATAAATAAAGTTATCATGATCGGCGGAGGGTTATTGGGTCTTGAAACGGGCAATGCATTTCTCAAACAGGGGAAGCAAGTTTCAGTAATTGAATTTTTTAATAGACTTCTTCCAAGACAATTAGATGGAGAAGGAGCAAGCATTCTAAAGAGTCAACTTGAATTAAAAGGTCTGAGCTTTTTTCTGGATGAAGTGACAGAAGAAATTACGGGTTCGGATCAGATTTCCGGCATTAAGACCAAATCGGGAAAAGAAATTCCAGGTGAGCTTGTGGTTATTTCTGCTGGTGTAAGGTCAAATCTTGATATCATCAGGGAGACTCCAATTAAAATTAATAAAGCAATTACTGTAAATGAATACCTTCAGACATCTGTTTCGAATATATATGCCGCTGGTGATTGTGCCGAGGTTAACGGTCGGTTCTACGGGATTTACCCGCCATCAATGGAACAGGGTAAGGCTGCCGGATTCAATATCGCAGGGAAAGAAATGAAGTATGAGGATATTCCAACTTCACATAAATTAAAGGTCGTAGGAATTGATTTATTCTGTGTCGGGAAACTTGATATGGAAAATAAACTTAAGACAATTTCATACACGAACCAGGATGGTTATATTTATAAAAAAGCATTTTTAGAAGATGATAAGATTGTTGGGGCAATGTTATTAGGAAACCTTGATGGTGCATCTGAGATTGAGGCTGCGATCTTGAATAATTCTGATTCACAAGCAGTTGAAAATTATTTTAAGGAGAAATAATCATGGACGCAGTTAATATTAAAAACTCTATTCATTGGGTCGGAGCATTTGATCCGGATCTTGATGTTTTTGATTTAATAATGCCATTGAAACGTGGTACCACTTATAACTCATATCTCATTATTGATGAGAAGATAGCTTTAGTTGATACAGTCAAGAAAGGTTTTGAAGACGAATGGCTTAGCCGGATACAATCTGTAATTTCACCGGAAAAAATTGATTATATTATCCTAAACCATTTTGAGTTAGACCATTCTGCAAACCTGACAACTATTCTGGAGAAAGCTCCCAATGCGAAGATTGTGATTTCAAGGAATGCTCAATTATTTTTAAAGGGGACATTTAACCATGATTTTGACAATGTGATTTTAGTGAATGACGGTGATGAAATTAGTCTTGGTAAAAAAACGATTAAGTTTTTCAAGGCTCCATTTATGCACTGGCCTGATACTTTATTTAATTATTTAGTTGAAGATGAAATGATAATAACGAGTGATGCGTTTGGTGCTCATGTTTGTGATAAGCGCATTTTTAACGATCTTACGGATGACTATTTACACGATTTTGAATACTATTATCATGTGATTATGTCACCGTTTAAAAGCTTTGTGCTTGCAGCTCTTGATAAGATTAAGGACTTGAAAATTTCTGTTATTTGTCCTGCACATGGACCGATTCTGAGAAGAGATGCAGATTTATATTTGAAGAAATATCGAGTCTGGAGTACATTACCGGCAAAAGATAAGATTAAAGTTTTTATTGCATACGCAAGTATATACGGTAGCACCAGGAAAATGGCTGAAAAAATTGCAGAAGGACTTAAAAATGATAAAATTAAAGTTGAATTATACGATATCGTAAATGATTCAGAAAAATATGACAACCTGCCTTATATTCTTGACCAATCTGATTGTATACTAATAGGTTCACCGACAATTGTTTCTGCACCAATACATCCTGTTTGGGATTTTTGCGCAAATTTGATTATGATAAATAAAAGGAAAAAATTCTCAGGAACCTTCACATCTTTTGGCTGGAACGGGGACTCTGTTTCTGTGATTGAAGGTTTATTAAATGGAATGCACTTTAAGCTTATTTCAGAAGGTTTAAAGGTAAACATGGTTCCGGATAAAAGTGACCATGATTTATGTGTTTCCTGGGGTAAGGAAATTGCAGAAGCCTTAAAGAATAAAATTAAACTATAAAGTAACCAAGAAATAATAATATAAACTTTCTATTTTCTTTCTCATGAGGGGCTTATGAATGATATAGATATTCGCAAACTTTTTGTTGCGGATGAAACTTTTAAGTACTCGATTAGAGTAAATAAAAGGTCAAAGTATATTCGAATTAC
>DAOVMD010000447.1 GCA_030630935.1 Candidatus Mcinerneyibacteriota bacterium
AAATAAATTCTTCTTTTTAATCGTTTACGATTCTTATGAAAACAATGCGTAGCCTAGGGCTTCAGCCCTAGGAAAAGTTCGAAAATCAAATAGCCGTTTAGGGCTATTATGAAAACAATAAAAAAGTATCTGAAGTAAACATAATACTGCAACAAAATGGGAGCACCGTCCCTCTGCTCAAGCAACGAGTTGCTTGAGCCAGGTTATCTGACCAATGATTGTTTACATACAACCCTGTGCTGGCAGTTGTGGCATTTCCCATAATTCCGGTGATTCCTTATTATAGATTCAGGGTAGGTAGTCTGATCTAAATATTCTGTGATCAGGTTTTGGACTTTGCCCCGAAGTTGTTCTGAATTTTCAATCCGGTACTCTTTATCTTTATACTTAATAATTCCGTAATCCGGTTTCCTTTGATACCTTTCCTCAAATAAAATGAAATATGCTCCTAATTGAATTATATGATCTTCATACGGCTTAATCGGGGTCTTACCTGATTTGAACTCATAGATAATAATATTCCCAAACTTTTCAAGAACTCTATCCGGTTTGCCAACCAGAATATAATCTTGAGTCTCGAGTTTTAAGATATCTTCCGAAAATTGACCATAGATTTTCTTTCCAAAATATTGTCTGAAAATAATTATTAAAATAATCAACCATACTATGATAATGATTATTTCAATTAAATGCTGTTTAAAATAATCCATAAAATTAACCCGGCAATAATTAAATATATTACAATCCCGGCAGCTCTCTTAAAATCATAGAAAAAATGCTGCACATCCCCTCTTTGCATCTGCTTTTTAGATATTTGAATACTCTTCTGTAATTCTCTCTTCTTCTTAAATGATAAATCATTTTTAGTTTGCTCACCTACTCCCCTGGCAATACACCAGGAAACACTGCAAAACTTAAACTCCCTCAACTCCGATACCGTAATCTTCTTTTTCATAAATAATCTCCATAATCATAAATACACAAAAACAAATTTTTCTTCTAATTCTAATATAACAGAAACATCTTAAATAGTCAATCTTTTTATTTGTTTTTTTTCATAATCCTTTCATACGGAAGGATTAAGTTCGCGGGGACACTTCGCTATTGTTTTTTCATTTTTTCGTATAGCAACCAACCAATTATCGGTCAATTATTTTATGGTGTAATTTGCCCCTCTTCCCTTTGCTGTTGGAGCATTAAATAGACCGTATTTTACCAATTCGGTCAATTATCAACTATTAAGCAAAGACGCAATCATGGTGCAATTGATGCAATTATGATGCAATTATGATGCAATTATAATTCATAGAAAGAACCTGCTCCTTTGCTCTCGGACATTATCATATGATAGTAATAAATGTCCCTTAAAATGTCCCTTAAATGTCCCTTATTTATGTCCCTTAAATAGTTTCAAGATGTAATAAGTTCCTTTCTTCTCTCCATGTTTTTCAAGAAGTCCCAAATTTACAAGTTGAGCAAGATCCCTCGTTGCCGTTCTTTTAATAATATTACAAATTTTTTGATAGATTGAATTATCTATTCGTTTATGTTCAATAAGAAATTCTATTACTTTTTTCTGACGGAGATTCAATTTGAATTTTTTAGCTTTCTCAAAAACAATTTCGTTTTTAATAGCTTTCTCGCCCTTTGTCTTTACTTCTATTAGCTGCCTTTTTAAACCTTCTGTAAAATATTCAAGCCAGTATGTCATATCCATATTGTTTTGTCTTACTGACTGAATAGCATCATAATAAGCACGACGATTTTTATCATAATATTCTGATATAGAGAAAAGTCTTTTGAAATCGTAATCATTCTGATATAGAACTAACGTGCAGAGAAGTCGGGCAGTTCTACCATTCCCATCTAAAAAAGGATGTATATCAACAAATTTATATTGAGAAATACCTGAAATAAGAACTGTGGAAATATCTAATTTCTGTTTCAACCAGTTTACAAAATCTTTCATCAATTTCGCTACTTGAGAAGCAGGTGGTGGAGTGTAAATTATTTCACTTGTTAAAGAATTTACTACATAGTTTTGCACTTTTCTGTACTTTCCCGGCTCAAGGACTCCACCTCGAACTTTTTTAACTAAAATTTTATGAATTTCTTTTATTAATTCCCCCGTGATTTCTGATTTCTTACCCAGATATGCTGCTACAAAATCCATCGCTTGCTTATAATTCAGAAGTTCTTGACGGTCAACTTTTCTTACACCTTTCACGTTATTTCCTTTTAGAATTTTCTTTGCCTGAGATAAAGTAAGTTGCGTTCCTTCAATATGTGTAGAATGATGTGCTTCAAGAATAAGTGCCTTACTCTGCATCTCATTGAACCATTTTTCCTTTAACTTTGCTGCGTCAAGGAAACCTCGTGCTCTTTCAATCTCTATAAGTGCATTATTTATCTTGTTTGTGATTATAAATTTTGGCTTAAACATTATTTATACCTTCCACAATCTTTAGCTCTTCTACACTGTTAAAATAATTTATCTTGCAGTCTCCGGTTAATAATTTAATCTCATTCTGATTTCTATTTTGTTTTATCATATTTTATGGCCTCCTAGAAGAAATTAATAACCCATAAATTATTATACCTTTAAAATTTAATCCTGTCAAGGAAAAATTCACATAGACGTTTGAATGTCATGGAGTTTATCCAGAGCGAAGCGAAGGAACTAGCGAAGTGACGCGGCAATCTGGGAGTTTGCTCCCTTTTAGAGTGTCATTGAGACTGTGTCATAACTAAGATTACGAAGATGGTTTTTCCGTAATCATGATTTTTTTTCATGAAATTTAATGATTTTAATTTTTGTTAGTTAAATAAAAAGAACAAAA
>DAOVMD010000217.1 GCA_030630935.1 Candidatus Mcinerneyibacteriota bacterium
AACGATATTCCTTATTATAAACTTATTTCATTCGAAAACAAAAGAATGTCATTGCGAACGGAACGTAGTGGAGTGCGGCAATCTATATTTTTAATATCAAATAAATTACGAAGATTTATTAATTACGATTCGGGCGACCGGCCCTTAACCCCTACTTTGTTTGGGATACAATGCTTTGGTCTTCGGAGGGTTAATTAAAAAAATGTTTTCTTTATTTTTTATCCCGTCCATCTCCCGATACGCTTCACTATCGGGATTTCCTCCCTTCGGTCGTCAACCTGCTGAAGAAAATTTTCTTTTTTGTTTGTTTTTTTTACTTTCAAGTCTCGTAAATGTCTCTGTTAAATTTTGGAATATTGGCATTTTCTCCTTGACAATGCTATTTATAGTATGTTATAATTTATTAGTAAAAAGCTAAAAATGGAGGGCTTATGAAATTTGATAAGAAGAAGTTAAAAGAAGACTTTGATAAGATCCTTGGCATCACCAAAGATAATGCCGAAAAGTTATGGGAAGGCACACTGAGTCTTGTAGATAAGGGGTCCCATCAATATCACATTTTAAAACTTCAAAAAAATATCTATTTCATACAAAGAAAGATAGATAAGATCAAGTCAAGACTTGGAGCTAAAGCATATAAGCTTTATAAAACCGGCAAAATCACAATAAAGGACATCAAACCTTTTGGTTTTGATATTGATATCCTTCTTGATGAAATCCATACGATTGAAAAAGATATTCACAAACTTAAAGAGGAGATGACTGCAGGTAAAACCGGTAAAGCTGGGAAGTCCGCAAAGGGTAAGAAAGCCAAGGTAGCCAGGAAGTCTCCCAAGAAAAAAAGTTCAACAAAGACAAAATCAAAAACGGGTTCGAAAGCAAAGAAACCCAAGAAATAAAATGTTCCATTTAAAACGATTACCAGTAATATTATTTTTCATTTTATTATTGAATCTTTCTATTTACTCAAATGAAATATTTTTCATAGAAGTTGAGGGAGTGATTAATCCGGTTTCATCTGAGTTCATACGTGATTCAATTAAGACTGCAGAAGAATTTAATGGAGAATGTCTGATTATTTTACTTGATACTCCCGGAGGTTTAGATGAAAACATGCGCGAGATTATTAAAGCGATTATGTCTTCACAAATCCCGATTATTGTTTATGTATCACCATCAGGTGCTCAGGCTGCGTCAGCAGGGACATATATTACGATGAGTGCACATATTGCTGCAATGTCCCCGGGTACGAATATTGGTGCCGCGACTCCTGTTTTGATTGGTCAGACCAGTGGTAAGGATACTAAGGTTTCTCCTGAGATGAAGAAGAAGATGATAAATAACTCGATTGCATATTTAAAATCACTTGCGGAGCAGCGTAAACGCAATTCAGAATGGGTAGTCGAAGCGGTTAAGGAGGGGAAATCGATATCTTCCGAAGAAGCACTAAGTTTAAATGTTATTGATATCATTGCAGGGAATCTTGATGATTTAATTATCCAAATTAATAAAAAAGATGTCCAGCTTCAGGTTGGGGAAAGAACCATAGATACCGAAGGCAAGAAATTAAAAGAGTTAAAAATGAATTTCAAATTAAATTTCTTGAAAACTCTTGCTAATCCTAACCTTGCTTATCTTCTTTTCATGGCAGGGCTTCTGGGTATTTATATTGAGATCTCTAATCCAGGTTCAATTTTCCCGGGTGTAGTTGGGGGTCTTTCTTTAATTCTTGCATTATACGCATTTAATGTTCTCCCGGTTAATACTGCAGGGATTTTATTAATCATTCTTGCATTTATTTTATTTATTTTAGAAATCAGAATAATCAGTTTTGGAATGCTGACAATAGGAGGTATTGTGTCTTTATTTTTAGGATCGATTTTTTTAATGAAATCTTCAGTTCCTTTTTATTCAGTTTCATTATGGGTAATAATCCCAACCACTGTATTCATTGCTTTACTTGTGACCTTATTGATTTCACTTGGTATTAAAGCACAGTTTAAAAGGGTTTCCACTGCCGGTAAGGGTATGGTAGATGAGAAGGGATATATAGAGCAGAAACTTAAAAAGGATTTGTACCTTGTTCATATCCATGGTGAATTATGGAAAGGCGAGTCTGAAGAGGTGTTAAAAATTGGGGATAAGGTAATCGTGGAAGATATTGATAATCTTATCCTGAAAATCAAGAAGGTATAACTTAAGAATTAATTTTTTAAAAGGAGGATTGATATGGCATACCTAATAATTGTAGTTGTTGGAGTGATTTTTTTGCTTTCAATAATGTTACGAGTTCTAAAAGAATATGAAAGAGGTGTAATTTTTCGATTAGGTCGATGTATCGGACAGAAGGGCCCGGGCTTAATAATTTTATGGCCGGTAATAGACCAGATGACCAGGGTCTCAACTCGAACAATTGCAATGGATGTCCCGCCTCAGGATATTATCACGAAGGATAATGTCTCAATCAAGGTTAATGCAGTTGTATATTTCAGAGTAATTAATGCAGTAAAATCAATTATTGAAGTTGAGAACTATCTGTATGCAACTTCACAGCTTGCTCAGACTACACTTAGAACAATTCTTGGTAAACACGAACTTGATGACCTTTTATCAGAGCAGGAAGGCATCGCCAAAGATCTTCAGATAAAGATAGATAAGGATACAGATCCTTGGGGAATAAAAGTAAGCCTTGTAGAAATTAAGCATGTTGATTTACCCACTGAACTTCAGAGAGCAATGGCAAAGCAAGCCGAAGCTGAACGAGAGAAACGAGCAAAGATTATCAATGCAGACGGAGAATTTCAAGCTGCACAGAAACTTTCCGACGCCGCTGCAATTATTGAAAAGCATGCGGTTGCAATCCAGTTAAGATATCTCCAGACCTTGAAGGAAGTAGCAGCGGAAAATAATTCAACTACATTATTCCCGGTTCCAATTGATCTCTTCAAACCGTTTATTGAGCTCGCAGAAAGAAATAAGAAAGAATAAACAAGGGGGAGATAAATGACTAAGACAGATATTGCTGAGAAGATTGCATTAGAATTAGATATTTATAAAATTGAAGCGCGGCAGATTCTGGAGATACTCCTTGATAAAATGACAGAAGCGCTTAGTAAGGGTGAGAAGATTGAGATTCGCGGATTAGGTAGTTTTAATGTCAGGGAACGGAAATCTATGAAAAGAAGACACCCGGCAACGAAGCAGATCATTACTATTCCCGCTCAAAAAGTAGTTAAGTTTATTCCGGGGAAAGATTTGAAAAAAGTAAATATTTAATTTTCATAATGAAGATATTTCATATTTCTATTCTGTTATTTTTGTTGTTATTTTCAGGTTGCTCAACAACCCAGGATGTCCGGAATGATTCAGAATTCTATAACCGGTATCCTGATGCAGTATTTGATCCGGTATCAGAATCTGCAGAATTACTATACCGGGGCAAGCTTTCCTATATGGATGGTGATCTAATTGAAGCAAGTGTTTTCTTTCAAAGAGCAATTGGATTTGATTATTATAATCCGGAACCGCACATGCTGCTTGCCGCTGTTTATTTTAACCTTGGTTGGTATGATTTTGCAACATTCGAATTAAATAGAACAGTTGAATTATTAAACAGTCCTGAATGGCGTGGTATGATATTTTTTATAATGGGTTCCACGTATTATCGTCAGGGGAAATATGAAGATGCATACGGTAAGTATAAACAAGCCAGGGCAGAAGGATTTCGGGATCAAAGACTCGATGAAGAGATGAAAGATATTGAGAGCACTTTGAAAATTAAGGAAGAAAAATCTACATCTGAATCCGAACCTGAAAAGAAGAAGATTAATAAGAAGAAAAAAACAAAATTTGAGAAGAATACAAATTCAAAGGCCTTTTATAAAAAATATTTTAATAAGCAAATAAAAAAAACTAAGGAGTAAATTAAATGCCGCCACTCTGGATAATTTGGAGTATTCTGGGGATCTTATTTTTAGTTGCTGAAGCATTGACAGTAGGTTTTTTCCTGGGCTGGTTTGGAATTGCTGCTATAATTACCGCGGTCCTCTCAGCAGTTGGAGTACCATTTGGGTTTCAAGTAGGAATCTTTATAGTATTATCAGTAATCGGAATAATGCTTTCGCGGAAATTTGCAGAGAAAGTAACTAAGGAACCGCCGCAGAAAGCCGCAGTGGACAGATTAATTGGATTGAAGGGGATTGTAACTTCAACCATTGATAACGCTAAGGGTATCGGTAGAATTACAGTTGACCGGGACTCATGGTTAGCAGATTCATCGGAAGATATAATCATTGAAAAAGATGAATATGTGAAAATCCTTGCTGTCTCCGGTACTCATTTAATAGTTGAGCCTTATAAAGATTAATGAGAAAAAAGTTTAAACTCGCTGTTTTAGTTTCAGGGCAAGGTTCCAATCTGCAAGCACTTATTGACAATATAAAATTGGGGAAATTAAAAACACGTATCGAAGTAGTATTATCAGATAACTTCAAGGCTAACGCGATTAATATTGCCTTAGAAAATAATATTCCCGCTGTTTCACTTGAAAGGTCAGGTTTTTCCTCAAGAAAGGAATTCGAAGGGAAGATGCTTAAAATCCTGGAGGGGTATACCCCTGATCTGATTGTGTTAGCAGGATTCATGAGAGTATTATCGAAAAATTTTATTAAGACATTCCCACGTAAAATTATTAATATCCACCCTGCCTTATTACCTGCATTTCCGGGACTTGATTCTCAAAATCAAGCATTGGAATATGGAGTTAAAATTTCAGGTGCAACTGTTCACTTTGTAGATGAGGGTGTAGATACAGGGCCAATAATTATTCAAAAAGCAGTAAGGGTAAAAGATAATGATTCCAGGGATTCACTTGCTGCAAGAATTTTAAAATTAGAACATAAAATTTTAACAGAAGCAATTGAATTGATTAGAAAGGAAAAAATCATTATCACCGGACGTCAAGTAAAATATAAAAAATGAATTATTTAAAAGTAAAATATTATTTAATTACACTGCTTAATATTATTCTTAATGAAGATTTTGGTAGAAAAATAAAGCTGCCATTTTCAGAAGAGGATTTCATTAACGTTGCAGGTAAAGAGGGGGTTCTTAATTTTATTTATTATTACCTTTGTAAAGAACATCAGGTTCTGGAATTTTCTTCCACCACAGTTAAAAAACTTGAAGAATATTTCTTTATGATTTCAGCAATAAATATTGAACTTCAGAAGAATCTATCTGAGTTTATAAAGATTTCAAGAGAAAAGGATTTAAAGGAATTCATTCTTTTTAAAGGCGGTCACCTGATAAATGAAATATACACACACCCTGCAACTAGGCCAATGGGTGACATCGACATTTTATATTCACAGGATATATTTAATGCATTAAAGGAACTCCTTTTAGAATTAGGGTTCGTTTATCATCGTGATAGTTCTCAAGGTCATAACTTTAAAAAGGGTGATAGGATAATATTTGACCTTGTAGAATATGAAGGAGACTTTTATGTTGGGGAATTAAAGAAAAAACTATCACCGATAAATTATGAAGCTGTTCTAGATTCTACGCATGAAATAGAAATTGACGGGAATCGAGTAAAAGTTTTAACTAATGAAATGAATCTGCTGCTACTTTCAGATCACATGAGAAAACATTATTACAATAGGTTGATCTGGTTTCTCGATTTTATTTTAACTTATAAAAAATCAGAGATTGACTATTGTCATATTACTAATACTGCAGAGAAGATTAATCTTAAGAAATCACTTAATTATACATTATTTACAATTCAAAAATATTTCCCAAATCAAATTAAAGCACGAAATATAAAACTATCACACCTGGAGATGAAAATACTTACCGGAATAATTCAGGAGAAGATTAAGAAAGGGAATAC
>DAOVMD010000252.1 GCA_030630935.1 Candidatus Mcinerneyibacteriota bacterium
GTAGTTCTTTGAAAAGTATTATTATTAGGCATAACAATGGAGTTTCACCCCCTTATTATTCCAGATCTAGATCTAGAATAAGTATTGTTAGCATTTAATACAGTTTCGATCTGATATCTCGGTCTGAACACTGTTGTTTTCGAAGAAAACAATGCCCCTACTAAACATTTCAAATGTCCTTCTTTTTTTTCATTCCTTAAAAAGTTCTCGCCAGTTCTCCCGATGTTAAAAATCGGGATCTCCTCTCTCTGTTCGTCGACCTGCTTAATAATCCTTTATTCTTTTTGTTTTTTTAAGCGAGATTGCCGCGTCATTCACTTCGTTCATTTCTCGCAATGACACAAAAATGGCTTTGATTTATCTCTTACAAGTCTCGTAAAAGTCCCTGTTAATTCTTTTTTTTGTTTTTTTTTAAATAAAACTTGACTTTTGACCCTATTATATGCTATACTATAAATGGGTAAAGGATATTCAATCATAGCTCGATTGTTATCAGACCTTGAAACAGTCATATCTTTCGGGATAAGATTGAGTTAAGTTAAGTTAATTTTCATTAATGGGCTATGATTGTTCCTCTACCCATTTTTATTTTCAGAGCCTTTCCTATATTGTTCCTTAATGGAATAGATAAAAGATAACGGAGAGCAGAAACCAGTCGTTTTATAGACAAAAACATTGTATTCAATAATGCAAAATCATTATTCAATCTTCATTTTTTTAATGCTATTATTTTAAATCATGGTCAAGGTTAAACTGGGGTGCAAGCACCCTTTCTGATTTCTGACTGAAGGTTAGTACTTTGGATAAGTATTATAATTAGGCAAGAGCAATGGGGTTTCACCCCCTTTCATTCATTTTTTACCCCGGTGTTTTTCATAGGCACATTATAACATGTGCCGAGGTTTTTGTCCAGCAGCTTTTTAATAGAAGTACAATTCCATATCTATTTGACTTCTTTGAAAAGAAATGTTATAATATTTTTCAAGCGCAATGCCAAACCTGAATAGGAGTTTATGAAAATCACAAAGGCATTCAAGCCATTTTTTCATCATGATATAAAAACCTTATCAACATCTCTGCGGAACATCACCGGTTCCCTTTTATTTGCTGACATCTCCGGATTCACTTTAATGAGTGAAAGATTAACCAAACAAGGTAAGAAAGGGACAGAGGAACTCACCAATATTCTTAATAAATATTTCGATTCAATGTTGACTATAATAAAAGCCAATAACGGCAATGTCTCCAAAGTTGCCGGTGATTCTATCCTTGTGATTTTTAAAAATGAATCTAATTGTGAAAAATGTTCAAATTTAATGATGCGTGAAATGGCGAATTTCTCCAAAATTAAAACATCAGCCGGAAAATTCACATTAAAGATGAAGATAGTTATTCTCAACGGTAATTGGGGAGAATTTTTAATAGGGTCTGAGACCAGGTCTGATATATTTCTATGCGGCAAACCAATAAAGGATTTAGCGTTTCTGGAAGACTCTGCCAAACCTGGTGAGATTAAGATCTTTGAATCAAACTTAAAAGTTTCAACCAAGCTCAAACCCGATTTTAGAAATATCAATCCTGATTCATTCCTTGATCCTGATATTAAAAAAGCTATTCTTTCAAATATAGAGGGAGAACATCGTCCTGTCTCCAGCGTTTTCATTAAACTGGAAGGTTATAATGAAGATACACCTGATATTTCCACCATCAACTTATTCTACCGGGAATTGATAAAACTTTCAACTAAATTTCACGGTACAATTCAACCCCTTGATAATATCGTTGTTTCCGGGAGTAAATTTCTAATCTTATTCGGTGTCCCGATCACTTATGGTGATGACATCTGGTATTCGCTTTTGTTCAGTGAAGCAATTTTAGAATTTTCCAAAACCTTCCCACGCCTGAACCTAAAAATAAGTATTAATCATGGTTATGTTTTTGCAGGAATAATTGGAAATAACTGGAGAAGGGAATATACGGTTGTTGGAGACGTTATTAATACCGGGGCAAGGTTAGTTGAAACTGCAAAGAAAAACCAAATTATCGTTTCAGAATCGATATTTCACTCGGCTAAAAGTTATGTGAAATTTTCCAAACTGAAATCAACTTCAGTCAAAGGTAAACGCAAACCATTAAAAAGATTTTCTCCTAAAATTATTCAGGAACAAAGAGAAGCACGCTTTAATTTTGTAGGTCGTGAAATTGAATTAACCCAAGTTATTGATAAGATTAAGCAGGGTAAACATTTCATTTCAATTACAGGCGCAGCCGGGATAGGAAAGTCAAGGCTTGTAAAGGAAATTACTTCCAGGTTAAAAGGTCACATAATCCTACAAGGTTTCACGGATGCAATTAAGCCTGGGCTCTTCATATTTACTTCTCTTATTAAAAATTCTGTTGGGATGAAAGAAGAAGACCCTCCCAAGACCAAAGATAAAAAACTCCGGAAATATTTTGTTAAATTATTAAAAAACAAGAATCGTGTAATTTCAAGTGATGCAAAGAAGAAGATCCCATTTCTAAGTGAGGTATTGTTTGGGCTTGAAATAAAAGATTCGAGATATTCAAACATTGAACCAAAACTCAGGGAAGAGAATTTTTTAGATGGCTTGAAATATTTCATTGAGCTGCATAATGAGCCAATCGTAGTAATCCTTGATGATCTGCACTATTGCGAAGAGGAAGATTTCAAGGCATTGCAATACTTAACAAGAGTCCTTCTGGATTTATCGAGTACAAAAATAAGTTTTCTTATTACGACACGGCCAACCTTAAAAATAAGTTTTCTCGATGAATCAATTAATCATTTTAACCTTTACCTGGAAGGCCTTAATAAAAGAAATTCAGATATATTAGTTAAACAAATCCTTAATAATAAAAACCTTGAACCTGCGGTTGACAAGATTATTAAGAAGAAAACTTCAGGTAACCCATTCTTCATTGAACAGTTTCTTCTGTACTTGATCGAAAAAGAGCTAATTAAAGAAGGTAAGAAAAAATGGGTGAAGTCGAGTCTTTATAATACAGAAGCTTTACCCGAAGATATTTTTTCAATGATCATGTCACGAATTGAACGACTCCATCAAAATGTGAAGGAGACCCTTCGAATTGCGAGTGTAATCGGGGTGGAGTTTAATTTGAGAGTGATTGAAAATATTTTAAATTTGGAGATCAGGGATCTATTGGCTATTAGCGAGAAAGAGAATTTGGTTTATCTTAAAGATATAATAGAGCTTGAATATATTTTTGCACATTCTGTTATTAAGGATGTTCTCTATGAATCCATCCTTCGACAGAAACGAAAAGAGATTCATCACTCTGTAGGTATTAACATTGAGAAAATCTATAAAAACGATATCCAAACCTTCTTTGGGATTCTTGCATATCATTTTATCCAAGCCGCAGACTGGGAGAAAGCATATCTTTATTCTTTCCGGGCAAGTGAAAAGACCGCAAGAGAATATAGAAATGATGAGGCACTTAATTTCATTATTAAATCTAAATCAATTTTACAGAATAAATTAAAGAGAAACCCGAATGAGCCAGGTGAAATGAACAACCTTCTAATTGAACTATATTTGAGAAAAAATAACTTCAAAAAAGCACTTAGTTTATTAGAAAAAGTTTATAGGAACTCAAAAGATGTATTGCAAAGAAATGAGTGCAAAATTAAAATAGCAAAAGTTCTACACCTTATGGGAGAGAATCAAAAAGCAATCAGGAACTTGAATTCTTTAGAGAAACATTTAGAAGATCAAGTTGACGAAAAAAAACTATTATTAAAATTAAATCTGCATAATTTAAAATGTGAGATTTATCTCTATTTAGGAAAGATTAAATTTCTATTTAAAGAAATTGAGCAATCAAAAAAAATAATTAATCACCTGCCTAAGGGAACGAAATCAACCAGGATTGCTACTTGCAATTCATATATTTCTATATTGAACACATCAATTGTTATGTGCGAATATAAAAAGGCAATTGATATTGCAATGAAGATTTTAAAATTAAAACGACAATTAAAAGATATCCCTGGCATCGCAGTTGCATATTCTTCTCTTGGAGCGAGTTATATGAAAGCCGGCGAGTTTAATAAAGCGCTTAAGTTTGCCCAAAAAAGTTTAGCTCTTTTTCATAAATTAGGAGATAAACTAAATATTTCAAAACAAAATGTTGATTTAGGCCTTATAAATATGTACCGGGGAAAATACCAGGAAGCAGTTAAGTTATTAAAATCTTCAATTAAATATGCAAAAGCTATTGATGATAAAAGGCTGCTTGAATCTGCAGCAAGTAATATCGGAAAATTATATTTAAACATGAAAGAATTAGATAACTCAATTAAATATTACACAATGAGTGTTGAGATTAGTAAGCAGCAGGGAAGTGAGGGTGGTCTTGCAGTTGCTTATAATAACATTGGAAACCTTTATATGTATAAAGGTGAATTTGAAACGGCCGAAAAATTTCATAGGAAAGCTCTACGGTTTTTTACTAAAACCAATAATAAATCTGGAGTAGGCTCTATATATAATGACTCTTATGTATTAAATTATTTTAAAAGAGATTATAGAAAAGCTCTTTTTTACTTAAAGAAAGCATGCAAAGTATTTGAAGAGATTAATGATAAACAAGGAATTTGCGCAGGGCTTTGGAATGAAGGGAGTCTATACTTCATTCTTTTTCAATACAAGAAAGCATTGTTGACATTTCAAAGAGCCCTATCAATTTCAAAAATAACTGGATTTCATGAAGCAGAGTTAAACATTACCTATTATATTGCCCAGGTTTACCATGCTTTAATGGATTATAAAAATTCCGAGAAATATTTTGAAAAAAGTATCTATATTTCAAAAGAATTGAATAATAAAAAATTCATCTTACTTTCAAGATTAAAATTAGCAACATTGTACGTGGAGCAAGGAAAAATGCTGAAGGCAGCACAAATTATTCAATTGATTCAAGAAAATAAAACAAAAATTAAAGACAATTATATACTGTATGATTTATATTTCTTGTTTGCTGTATTTCATTTAACCAGGGAACATTGGAAAAGAGCAATGAACTATATTAATAAGTCATTAACTATTTCGCAGAAACATAAAAGTTCTGAGATGATCTATTCTGTCTATCTCCTTAAAGCAGAGTTCTTTTCTAAAATAAAAAATAATAAGAAAGCAGGAATATATTTTAATAAAACAATA
>DAOVMD010000375.1 GCA_030630935.1 Candidatus Mcinerneyibacteriota bacterium
GAAATTGTATCTTCCAGGCTATGCCCGTCAACCGGTCCAAAATATCTCAACCCGAAATTCTCAAATAATGAACCCGGAATAAATATATGTTTCACGCTCTCTTGAATCTTCCGCCCTGCCTTCATAACCTTATCCCCGAGATTTGGAATCTTCAATATAAAATCTTCAATATCATCTTTAATTGTGTTATAGCTCCGTCCTGAAATTATTTTTGAAAGGTATTCCGAAATCGCCCCGACATTCTTCGAGATTGACATTGCATTATCGTTCAGAATAATTATCAAGTTTTTCGGTTTCAAATGCCCGATCTGATTCAGTGCTTCAAATGCCATGCCTGCTGTCATTGCCCCGTCCCCGATTACAGCAATTACCTTATTCCTTGTATTACTAAGCCCTTCCGCAATTGCAAGACCCAAGCTCGCAGATAACGAAGTGGAGCTATGCCCGGTCTCCAGGATATCATGCTCACTCTCGCAGCATTTAGGGAACCCGGAGATTCCTTTATATTGACGTAGTGTATCAAACCTGTCAAAGCGTCCGGTCAATAATTTATGCGGGTACGTCTGGTGCCCGACATCCCAAATAAACTTGTCATTCGGTGAATCAAAAACATAATGTAACGCAATCGTAAATTCCACCGTGCCCAGGTTAGGGGCAACATGCCCACCTGTTGCGGATGTGGTTTGAATTATCTTCTCCCTTAGCTCAGATGCTAAAACCCTCATTTCACTAAGGCTTAATTTCTTCAGGTCAGATGGAGAATTTATCTTACCTAAGAACTTGAAACTTTCCATAGTACTAAACTCCTTTCTATATTACTCTTGTCTGATAAAAATATACTCTGTTAAATCAGTCAGTATATCAGTATTCTTCTTCTTTAACTTCTCTAAATCCAGGATTGCATTATCCCGGTATTCCTTCGCCATATCCTTTGCCTTATCCAGTCCCATGAGTGCGGGATAAGTCGCTTTATCAAGATCGGTATCAGAGCCAACAGGCTTACCTAATAATTCTGTGTCGCCTTCAACGTCAAGAATATCGTCAACTATCTGAAATAACATACCAAAGTTATATGCAAAATTCTTGAGAATCTGCTTCTCTTTTTTCGATGCGTTCCCGAAAATCGCAGCACCCAAAATACAAACCTCAAATAACTTACTCGTTTTATTTTTATGAATATATTCCAGGGTCTCCAATGAAATCTCTTTTCCCTGTGATATAATATCTACTACCTGACCCCCAACTAAACCACGACTCCCAATATTCCCGGCTAACAACGTGAAAAATTCCAAGATTGTTCCAGGTTTAAATTTCTTTTTTAATAACCGTTCCGGGAGCAGTTCAAAAACCATAGTCAATAGCGTATCGCCTGCCAGGGTTGCAACCGCTTCACCAAATACCCTGTGATTTGTAGGTTTTCCCCTTCGTAAATCATCATCGTCCATTGCAGGAAGGTCATCATGAACAAGTGAATAAGTATGAACCATCTCAACCGCACACGCAACTGAAAGGATCTTATCAAAATCCTTATCAAATAATAAATATGACAGGTAAACTAATAACGGTCGAATTCTCTTACCCCCGGCAAATATACTGTATCTGACGGATTGATGTATGATTGACGGATACTCTTCTACCTTCGGAATAATATCGTCCATCCCGGACTCAACCCATTCCCGGACTTTTAAAAATTCAGATTTTAATCTATCAGTATTCTTCATTTTCCTAGATTTCTTCCTTATCGTCTGAGTCTAAATCTTCAAACTTAAAATTGCCCTTGGAATCTTTTAATAGGAGCTCAATCTTCTTCTGAGCTTTCTCCAGCTTCTCTGTACAGATTCGGGATAATTTAATGCCCTCTTCAAATTGTGCTAAAGATTTCTCGAGCGGAAGATCACCCGATTCCAAAACATCAACTATCTCTTCCAATTGATTGAAAGCAGTTTCAAAACTTAATTCCTTATTTTTCGCAGTCATTTATTTACCTCAGTTTTTTTTAAAACTTCACATTCACAAGTTCCATCTGTAACTCTTACTTTTAATTTATCACCGGGATTGATTTTCTTAATCGATTTAACCAACTTATTCTCCGGTAGTTTGAACGTAATTGAATAGCCCCGATCCAGAACTGAAAGGGGACTTAAAACATTTAACTTCCCCATTAACCTGGATAAAAGCAGATCCTTCTCATTTAAAATGGATTTAAAGACTGCTTGCAGGTTCTTTTGTAAATTTAAAACCTTACCGAAGCTCTCTTTTATCCGCGTATCAGGTCGAAGGTTTGATAGTAACCTCTTTAACTTAATAACCTTCTCAAGTTGATTCTTTTCAATAAATTTCATACCCGATACCAACCTGTGTAATAAATCGTCCAACCTATAAAACTTTTCTTCGATCGGAGCAGAAGCCCTTTTAAAGACAGGCCGGTTCATTAATCCGGCAAGTTTATTTTTATTCTCTACAAGTAAATTCTTCATTGAATTAAACGCCCTAATCTCAAAGCTCTTCAACTGCGATATCAACTCGTTCTTATCCTGAACAACCAACTCTGCCGCTGCTGATGGAGTTGGAGCTCTTAAGTCTGCGACAAAATCGGAAATTGTAAAATCTATCTCGTGCCCAACCGCAGATATTACAGGAATCTTTGATTTGAAAATCGCGCGAGCAACCTTCTCCTCATTAAATGACCATAGATCCTCAATCGAACCGCCGCCCCTGCCAACTATTAAAACATCAACTTTTTCATAATCGTTAAAGAGCTCAATCGCCTTAACAATCTCATCCGGTGCTAAATTCCCCTGCACCCTTACAGGTGCAAGTAAAATCCGTGATAGAGAAAAGCGTCTGCTGATTACATTCTGGATATCCCTGATCGCAGCACCCGTTGAAGAAGTTACAACTCCTATCACATCTGGGAACGCGGGAATATTCTTTTTAAATTCCTTCTTAAATAAACCTTCCGATTCAAGTTTCTTCTTAAGCTGCTCAAATGCAAGCTGGAGTTCACCCAAACCCTTCGGTTCCATATCCTGAACATAAAACTGATATGACCCGCGCGGTTTATAAACCGAAACCCGACCGAATACGAGTACTTTCAAACCATCTTCAGGTTTAAATCTTAATTTAATATTACTACCCTTAAACATAACTGATGGGATCTGCGAATCCTTATCCTTCAATGTGAAATACATATGCCCGGAATAATGATGCTTGAAATTGGAGATCTCACCTTCTAACCAGGTATCAAAGAATTTATTTTCCAATAAACTCTTAATCTCAGCTGTTAATTCTGAAACTGAATAAACCTTTTTCCTCTTAAAATTTATATCTTCAAAATCTTCGAAATCAAATACCATAACCTATTCAGCAAGTTTAAATTTTGCAGTAAAATGCCTTAAGAAAGGTGGTTCATAAGTTAATTCAAAACCTTTAAATTTATCACGTTCATTCCAAATCTTGATTAAACCATCTGCAACCATATGCATATGTTCAAGTGTATAAACTCTTCTCGGAATCGCTAAACGCATTGTATCAACTTTCGGGTACCGGTTCTTCCCTGTTTTAGGATCACGTCCCGCCATCAGGTTGCCAATCTCTACGCCCCGAACTCCCGACTCAATATAGAGATAA
>DAOVMD010000431.1 GCA_030630935.1 Candidatus Mcinerneyibacteriota bacterium
ATTTGTCCTGTAAGGACAATTGATAATAGCCCAGCAATTCATTGCTGGGTAGAGATGTCCCAAAACACACACTGTCCCGTAGGGACAGCTGTACAATGAAGGACTTCAGTCCTGAGGATATGTATAATAATGAAATATATTTTGAACATAAATTATTTATGTAATTATTCAAAGGAATAAATTCCTTTAAACGAACAACAGTCCCTACGGGACTGGTCTGGTCTTTTTGCATTCTAACCCCGCAATAAATTGCGGGGCTACTATCAATTTATCTCTACGGGATAAAAAACAAAATAAAAATGATTTATTTTTCGTTATTTACATATATTAATATTCAATTGTATTCATAAAAGTCAACAATTTACCGGTCTCCTTTTATCTTGCCAATAACCACCAATCATAAATCATAAATGTGTAGCGAAGCGAAACGATTCTATTCCTTATCATTACTTTTTAACTTCTCAATTATCTGTTTTTCGAGCTCAAGCATTTTATCTTCTTTCGTAAATTTATATATCTCCATAAATAAATAATGAACTTTAATGTTTTTCTTGTCAAGCTCAAGTAATTTTTTCAGGTTAGTTTTAAGATATTGAACCTCAGTTTCAAGGTGAGAATCAAATATACTCTTCATCAACATTACACTCTTCTCAACATCTTTCTCTTTAATATATATTGTATTAAGTAGATTTGCAACTTTTCTAATGTCTTTTGCTTTCTTTAAAGCATATTCCAGAACTTTCTTCCCTAAAATCATATTTTCTTCATTAGCCTTTATGAACGGTTCGGAAATATCAATCAGCAAGTCAAAATCACCAAAGTCAATATATGTTTTACTTAAATATTTAAATGCCTCTACATGATCCTGTTTTTTCAATAGGAATTTCTTAACTTTCTCTACAGATTCCTTCTCAGTATTATGAACCTTTAAAATATCTTTAATTGAATCATATGTAATTTCTTCATCAAGAGAAATACCCGGGACTTCAATTGTACCGGTAACTGCATCTGTAATATCGTCCTGAGGTGGCACATCTTCAGTTTCCTGCATGGGTAGTGCTTCGGCTTCTACAGGGGGAGCTTCGGGTTCCACCGGAGGTGCTTCTTCGACTTCTTGTTCGGGAGGAACTTCACTGGGTTCGACCTTAACTTCTTTTGCTTTTTCCTCAATACCCTCAACTACTTCGGTGACCTGTTCCTCCTGCTTTGGAGCTTCAGCAACCGGTGGTGCGGTTGTTTCAACGGGTTGAGATTCTGGAGGTGATTCAGCAGCAGCTTGTTTCTTTTTCTTGCTGGATTTTATTATAACTATTAAAATAATGAAGACAATTACTACTCCTACAATTCCACCTGCAACCGGAACAATATACTTCTTCAAGTCTGTTCCTTTAATAGCATCAAGTTTAAGTTTAATATTTGTATTACCGGGATCAAGCTCAAGCGCCGCCTCAAGCTTCTCCTTTGCTTCTGAAGGTTTACCCTGGGAGAGTAAATAATCTGCTTCTTTAATATAACCTTCTATTAATCCCTTTTTTGAAATCTCTGCATTAAAAGTAAGCGCGGATTTAATCAAGTCCTCACCTTCATTAAATTTCCCTTCACTTATATTCTTATAACCAAATTCAACTAAAACCTTCGCGATTGTAGATTTCCTTTCTTCAAGGTCATCACCCGAAAGTTTAATTTCATTTTTAAATTCTTCATCCGCCTTCAGATATTCGTTACGTTGTAAATATATCATTCCTAAATACATTTTATTCCCGGGAAGAGTCGGGTCTACTTTTAAGGAATTCTTTATTAATTCCTCTGATTTTTCAAAATCTTTTTTCTCATAATAACATTGACCTAATGCTTGATTAATTTTTGAAGCACTAAATTTCTTTAATTTCTTTGCCTTTTCAAGAGCAACAATTGCCTCGTCAACCTTACCGGTTTTTAACAATGCAAGTCCATAAGGATAATTCCAGACAAGGACACTGGCTTTCTCTTTTACTTTCTCAAAACTGCCTAGTGCTTCCTGGTATTGTTTATTTAAAAGATAAGCCTGTCCAAGCCAATTTAAATAAACCAAATTCCCTTCATCGAGCTCAACTGCTTTCTCAAGCGCTGTTACAGCTTCGGAATAATTCTTCTGTTTTAGTAATTGCCGACCCTGGTTCCACATCTGTTTTGCAGTAACAGACCAGGATAGGACAGACAGTAATGTTACCAATAGTGAAACCATGAATAATTTGATTAGATTTCTTCGCATAAAACTACCTCACATTGTTAAATTAAAAATCAGGTAAAACTTCTGATTGTGCTTTTTGCTCTCTTGCTTTTTTTAGAAGAGCTGCGGCTTCCTTAGTGTTTTTTAGTTTTTTCGCTTTTAAAAAAGCAGCTATTGCATTATCAAATTCTCCTGATTCAAGCAAAGTTTTTCCTTTTATAATTAAATTGTTATATTCTTTATTCACGGTTGAAGACGGTTTTGGCTTTGGTTTCGGCTTTGGTTTCGGTTTCGGTTGAATCTCGATCTCGGGATCTTCATCAGGTGGATCCCAGTCATCGGATGAGGCTATGGTGCTCTCCGGAAAATCATGATAAGCAATTAAACCACTATGAGTATAATCTCTTTGGAAACCGCTCCAAAACTCTGTTATATCTTCTTCTATTCTCATTCCGGTATCAAGGACATAGCCCTTCTTCTTTCGTGTGGCAACATAGATATTTACCATTGAATTACCATCAAAATCTCCAATTATTGGTGAAACCTTTATCTTACTATTTAAGGAATGCTTATTTAAGAGTTCCCCGTTTGTACCGGATAAAATTAAAACATCACCTTTATCTGTAACTACTAAAATGCAAAGTTTATTACCACCATAAAATAATCCCGGAGTATTAGAAACAGATTGTTTTAAATCGTTTTCCCATAGAGTTTCACCGGTTGAAGAAAGCGCAATTACTTTCCCGGAAGAGGTAACTATCAAGGGATCAGGTTTATTATCTG
>DAOVMD010000195.1 GCA_030630935.1 Candidatus Mcinerneyibacteriota bacterium
CTGTGAGGGGCGGTCGTTCTCACTATTAAATTTATGAGGACGACACGTCTACTCGACACTATATATGATAATGCTTTAATCTATAAAACAACTGCTCTCGGTTCTCTGATATCTGCTCTCTATTCAAGCAACAGAGTTGCTTGAGAATGGGACATTCTGTTAATGAAAAAGAGTAGCATTATTGATAAAACTTTCTTCTGTCTCCAAAGAAATGTATTTTTCGAATTTCTCAAGAGTGTCCCATTAATCACTCCTTACGAAAGAAAACAAAAAATAAAAACAAAAGAAAAAAAAAGAAAAAATATTTCTTCAGCAGGTTAACGACCGAAGGGAGGAAATCCCGTATAGAGAAGCGTATCGGGAGACTTTTACGAGACTTTTAATGGATTATTAAAATATTGTTATGTTTGTTTAGAGCGAATGATATTTAAAGATTCGATTGAGTGCAAAAAAATAAATTCTTTAGCAGGTCGACGACTGAAAGGAGGAGATCCCGCTCGTACCGATGTGAATCCGGGATAAACTCCACGCATCGGGAGAACTTAAGAGTAAGGAACCACGTAGGGTTCCCTATTAAAAAACTAACGAAAACTAAGAAAAACAAAAAGAGCAAAATAAATATTAAATCTTGATCTACGGAACAACTATTCGCTATAAATTCTTTTAAAATCGTTTACGATTTTTATGAAAATGATGCGTAGCCTGGGGCTTCAGCCCTAGGAAAAGGTTAGAAGAACATCCGCCGTTTACGGCTAGTATGAAAACAATAAAAAAAATAAAAACATTTTTAACAGGGATTATCCTGTAGGAATAAAGTGATAGTAGCCCCGCAATTTATTGCGGGGTTAGATTAAAAAAAGACAGAACAGTCCTGTAGGGACGGCTGAAAAAAAACAAGAAAAAAGATTTTTAACAATGACAGGAGGAGACGTGTCCGGGATAATTTAAAAACGGCTTAGTGAAATAATTTAATATTGTAAGGATTAACAAACAATAGCAGAGTTGGTTTATCACTTTATTGCATCACTCTATATTTGAAAAACATTTCATATGATAATAATAAAAAAACTCAGTAACTTAAAAAAATCTTGACATTAAGAGTTATCTATTGTATAATTAAGTATTGTGTTGAATATAATATAGTGTATGTATATTATATATATATTAACAAAGAAGTTCTTTAAAAGTTTTAAAGGAGGTGAAATTTAAACTGCAAATTTTACATTAACAAAAAAAGGAGGCATCTTGATGAAAAGAAGCTTAGCAGTTGTTTTTATTCTTGCACTTTTAGTAACAAGTGCATTTGGTTATTCATTGCGTATGGAGACGATGGGTCGTATCTCATATGCACTTGAAGATTTTGAAACTGATGTAATGCGGAATCCTGCTTGCATTTCAAATCTTGATCAAAACTATTTCAGGTTATCTCTTGGTATGGAGGGTGCTGCAACAGAAATAGAGACCAAATATGATGAAGTAGCCGTCGGTAACTGGATAGGAAAAGGTTGGGATAACTGGGGCTATTCCAGTATGCCGATAAATATTCTTGGATTCTATAAGTTTGGCACTATTGCAATTGGCCTTCAGTTTGATATGCCGAGTGAGTCCTGGACTTATGAGCGCGGGACTGATGAAGCGCAAATCGGTGGAACTGACATTGAAATTGATAAATGGAACGATGAGTTTTCTCAAAGTATCACAAATTTTGCTTTAACCTTAGGGTCAAAGTTTGGAAATTTTGCAGTTGGTTTAAATTTTGGTCAGACCAAACATATAGGTACATATACAGATGAATATCAAGAAGACGGAGAAGGAGTCTGGGATCATGATTGGGATAAGAATGAATCTGATCTTACAGCTGATAATACCTTCTATGGTTTTGGTTTAGTATACCCTACCGGTAAGCTGAAACTTGAATTTGCATATAAGATGTCAAGTGTATTAGTAGAAATTGAGGAGACCAAAGATGATGATTATGACAGCGCCACTGATACAACAACAACGGGTGATGTTGCAGATCATGATATTTATCCTATTGAAGAGACTACTTTAGACAGCAGTTTAATTCATCTCATGGCAAAGTATAAATATACAGAAGAGATTGATGCAACAGCTGTAGTTGGCATTATTGTTCATAATGCAGAGCCGGTAAGTAAGTATTCAACATTTCCTGACTTTACTAATACAGAAGTTGCAATTAACCAAACCAATATTGGCTTTGCCGTAGGTTTCCATAAAGAGAAATACAAGTTTGGTATTGAGATGGACTATAATATGTTTGACCTTGAAGTATCTGAATATCGTGTAGATACCTGGATTCCATGGGCTACATATAAGAGAACAGACATTACTGCTTCAGCAAAAATGATAATTTGGAAAGCCGGTGCAGAATATCAGGCGATGGATAAATTAACATTAAGAGCCGGAGTTATTAAATATGCTCCACTTTCAGCAACAATGGAAGTTACTAATTATAATGCACTTGGAGAAATTACTAATACCCAGGAAACGACTTATGACTTACTAAATACCGGAAATTTTATGGTTGCTTCTTTTGGTTTTGAATATAAACTTTCAAATCAGATGAGTCTTGAATATGGCTATATTGGTGGTAAAGCATTACTTAATCTTGATGCACTTACTCTCGTAACGGATCTTGGCGGTTATGCTTATTCATTTGATGAAGGTATAACAGCATTTACTCCGATGTCATTTACGACTCATAAGTTCTCAATAAAGTATAACTTCTAATTATAATCATAAGGATAATGGAGAAAATATCTGAGTAAATTAGCAGTTATTATAATGGCTTTAGGTCTTCTGTTTGTAGGAGCCTTTGGCTATTCATTAAGAATGGAAACAATGGGGTGTTTAACAATTGCCCTTGAGGATTTCGAGACAGATGTTTCACGGAATCCTGCAAATATTACCACTCTTAACGAGAATTATTTAAGATTATCATTAGGTATGGAAAGTGCAGATTTAGTAATATCAGATAAATGGGATGACATTGTTCCTAACTCTGAATATCAAACGACTAATACTGATTATTCTTATTTCAGTATGCCGATAAGTGTTCTCGGTTTCTATAAAATGGAAGCATTAGTAATAGGTCTCCAGTTTGATATGCCGAAAGAAACCTATACTTATAATTGGAAATCTGATTGGACACGGCATGGTCAGGAACTTACAAATTACGAAAATCAAACTCAAAATGATGAGATTGTCAGTAGTATTATCAATATGAATATTGTCCTTGGTTATCAGCTTGGTGAAATTGGAGTTGGAGTAAACTTCGGTCAGTTAAAAGATGAGTTTACTCTTACACATTCATATACACAGCTTTCCAGTGGTGGTGACACCTCCGAAGAAAGAGAGATTGGGGTTACAACCGATAATGCATTCTATGGTTTCGGAGCAACTTATCCAACAGGTAATATGGTAGTTGAATTTGCGTATAAAATGTCAACTTTAACAGGCGAAGGCGATTTTAAAAAGGTAGTTAATGATGGTATTGCAGAAGATCCAACTGATCGCGATGCTTACCCGCTTTTTTTAGCTGAAATTACAACTGATCTGATTCATCTAAAAGTAAAATATAAATATACTAAAAATATTGATATTTCCTTTGGAATGGATATGACGACTACTGACCTTAAAGCCGATGTTGAAACAGCATCCTTACCGAAATTTTCACCTGTAGAAGGTTCACTTAAAGATAATAATATTATGTTTGGTATTGGTTTTCACGAAGATGCTTTTAACTTTGGTCTTGAATTAAATTATAATATGTTCACAGTTGAAGGAACAGGTTCTGATACCATAGGGAAATCAATGGAGGTTTCAGCCGATGCTAAAATGATAGTATTAAAGGCTGGTGCAGAGTACCAGGCTACCGATAAACTCGCATTGAGAGTCGGTGCTTTAAAGTATGTACCTCTTAGTGGCTCAGACGAAAAGAAAGAGTTTGATCCAGCAACAGTAGAATTAGTTGATGCTGAGAAGTATACCGGTGACGTATTAAATACAAGTAACATGATTATTACTTCATTTGGTGTCGAGTATCAATTTAATAAACAGATGACATTAGAATATGGTTATATTGGTGGTAAATACCTTTATAATCAGAATGCAATGAATTTAGTAGCCGAACTTGCTCCTTATGGTGTTGATACGGGATTCAGGATTTATAATGCTGTCACGGGATTAGGGACGGCATTGTTTACCCCAATGTCATTCACAAAACATGTATTCTCAGTAAGATATAACTTCTAATTTTATCTGAAAGGAAATCTTTGGGCGCAAGGATTTTTCTTTGCGCCCTTTTTATTTTTAATTGAGAACTATGATCATATCAAAAAAAACAATTAGATTTATCTTAATATCTCTTATCTTTATACTTCAGGTTTCAGTATTTGGTTATGAACCTTTTGAAAGAATTGAGTTGTTCTCAGTCGGAGTTGATAATGTAATAATTTCTTACGAGACACACGACCCTTCGGATACTATTATAAAATATGGAACATTGTCAACAAATCTTGATTCAGAATTTAAAATTAATAACTCAACTTTATTTCATTATGCAGAGATAACAGGCCTTATTCCTGAAACACATTATTATTTCCGGATTGAAGATAGTCTTGGAAATGCAGCAGAAGTGGATGAGTTTACAACGTTTAAAGACCCGGGGAATTATTTATTCTCTTTTGGAGTATTTGCTGATCTTCACCATACTTTTAATCAACCGGATGATCTTTCAACAGGTTACCTGTTTGGGCATGCAGATTTTTTCCTAAATAATTTAAAGAATGATTTTTCAAGGAACACTTCTTCGTTCATAATTTTAAAAGGTGACATTACTAATGACGGAACACAGGAACAGTTTGATGATTTTATCCTGTTTACAAGTACACCGGGGTTTGATTCAACTTTATATTCTGTAATCGGGAATCATGATAAAAGAACTGCATATTGGGAAACTGCATTCTTGAGCTTGACATCAACCGGGGCAACAAATTATTCAATTAACTATTCAAGCTGGCACTTTATAATCCTGGATTCTGCAATTGAAGGAGATGATGCGGGACATTTCAGTGAAGAGACTCTTTTATTTCTTGAGAATGACCTTAATTTAAATAAAGGGAAGAAGACTTTAATTTTTATTCACCATCTGGTTAATCCAATACGGGGAGTAACAGATAATCCTTATTTAGACGGCAGCTCTCTCCTTGCGGATAATTATCAGGAATTTAAAAATGTTCTTGACAACTATCCAAATGTCTGGATAGTCTTCTCCGGACATGCACACTTCAATGATGTTTCATTTGACAGAGGTGTTTTATATGTAGTCTCAGCTTCTGTGATTCATTATCCATGTCAGTATAATATTGTTCATATCTATGAAAATGCTGTTGTCCAGGAAGCAAGGAAGGTCAGTAACTCAATATCATGGAGCGAGATCTCAAGGCAAGCAATATATGATTGGGTAGAAGCAAATTATGGTTTCCTGGGTGATGATATCCCTGATCAGGTTGTTGATGGAATATACGGTGAATTGAAAGACAGATGCTTCCTTTATATTCAGGGTGAATACTATGACCCGGTTCGCAGAGATGAAAATAAAATAAAAGTTTACCCTAACCCGGTTAAACAAACAACTAAGATTAATTTTGAAATGGAGTTTAAAAAGTTTGAAAAGATACTGGGAACGAAACTGATGATATTTGATATCTCAGGAAAAAAAATATTCTCAGGGAATAATCTAAATACTCAAATAGTTAGTTTCTCACCATTTAAAATAAAAATTGTCCTGGATATAAATACAGACCTCGATAAAAAACCCGCCTCAGGAATTTATATTTATATATTGAAAGTAAAAACTTCTCAGAATGAATTTGACTATTCCGGTAAGATCGCATTTATAAAATAATAGTTTCACTGCGTTCCACATTTATGATTTATGGTTGATAATTATTAATTGAAGATTAATTTGCATTATATATTACAATGCAGTAGGGGCGAAGGCCTTTGCCCTGATCATAAGAAATAAGACACCCATACGAAAAAAATAAAACAAACAAAAGAAAATAAAAATAATATTTCTTTAGCAGGTCGACGACCGAAGGGAAGTCATCCCGACACGAAGTGCATCGGGAGAACTTAAGAGAACTGACGAGAACTAAAACAAAAAAAAAGAACAAAAATTTTAACA
>DAOVMD010000167.1 GCA_030630935.1 Candidatus Mcinerneyibacteriota bacterium
ATATAACAACAGAAATGTCAACTACATTAATATTTGTATTAGAATCCGTTCCAGTGTAAGGATTTAATGTCATTACTAAGTTATTATTTAAAACACACCTTTAAATAGAAAGAGCTTCAGCTCTAATGCGAAGAGCCCCGGGTTTCAACCCGGGGATAAGGATTAAAAAGGGGATCCAGGACTTTAGTCCCGATATGGTTAACTCTGTTAACCCTATAGATAGTAGATAGCAGAGAACAGATAACCGTAGTTTTATAGAAAAGTATTATGAGTATTAAAAAATGTCTGCTTATTATTCTGTTCTCTGCTATCTGATTTCTGCTTTCTACTCAAGTAACAGAGTTGCTTGAGTCACCCATATTAGGAATAAATTCCTTTCGTTTTGAAGTATGATATAATTCAATATTAATATAGTAAAAAAATGGGGAAACTCCTGTAAATTTTTTATTGACTTTTAAAAATCTTTATGTTATACTATTAAGATTCTTTTTTTATTAATTATTAGATAATAAAGATAATGGAGTATACAAATGAAAAGAACTTATCAACCACATAATCGAAGAAGGAAGAAAGTTCACGGTTTTCGTAACAGGATGAAGACTCGAACAGGTAGACAAGTCATTAACAGACGGCGCGCAAAAGGAAGAAAGCGTATTGCAGTCTAGTCCCCGGAAATTTCGATTCCCCGGCAAGTTTAGGATAAAGACTAAGCGTGATTTTGATAAATATTTTAAGGAATCGGAATTCAAAGCCGGAAAATTTCTTGTAGTTAGGTCTGTAATTGATTTGGAGCATATTACCCGCTTGGGTTTATCCATTTCAAAGAAAGGCCGGAATGCAATAATTGTAAACAAGCTCAAGAGATTAGTTCGAGAAGCCTTCAGGCTGAACCGTTTTAAACTAAAGGACAACCTTCAATTGATAATTTCATATAAGAGAAAGATCAGTTACGATTTAAAGTTAAAAGAAGTTGAAGAAGATTTTTTAAAAATAATGAAGATTTTGAATCTTCTTAAAGTCGAAGATTAATGCAATGAAAAAGCTACTCACATTTTTTCCCATTTCAATAATAAGAATATATCAATATATAGTTTCCCCTATTCTCCCTAACTCCTGCAGATTTTATCCAACCTGCTCTAACTATACCCTTCAAGCCCTAAAGAAGTACGGTTTATTTAAGGGCTTATGGTTAGGTTTAAAGCGTGTTTTGAGATGTCATCCATTTAATCCAGGGGGATTGGACCCATTAAAATAGTATAGGATAATTATGAACCAGCAAAAGAGATTTATTTTAGCATTTGCATTATCAATGTTAGTTGTTTTGTTTTATTTAATTATGAATCCTCCCAAAAAACCGGAAACAGAAATAAAACCTAATGGAAAAGATACACCTATAATAACAGAATCCGACACAAAAACTTCACCAATAAAAGATCCTTCACCCGTATCTGAAACACCAGGTGATACTTCTGCATTACTCTTGATGACAGAAACTGAAGAAAACACTGTCACTGTTTCGACTGATTTATATGAGGTTACATTCACAAATAAAGGTGGAACTATCAAGTCTTTTAAATTAGTTAAATTTCTTCAGGAATGTGACAAGGAAGATAAATCGATGATAGACCTTGTCCCTAATGATTTAACTGATGAAGACGGCAATCCAATTGATATCACTGATAATCCGGATAATGGATTACCATTCTTATTTTATGCCGATGGTTTAGATGAATTAAAACAAACTATTTATTCTCTTTCAAAAAACGATATGGTAGATGGAAAAAGGGTTATAGAATTCAAGGGGGTTACTTCCACTAATTTAGAAGTTACAAAAAGATTTACTCTTTCAAATGATACTTATTCAATTAACCTGGATATTGAAATCAGGAATCTTGGGGAAACCGAAACCGTATTAAAAGATTTACGTGTAAACTGGGGTCCCGGTATTATAAAAACTAACTTAACAAAATTAGATAGAAGGTATTATGGTCCAACTTTCAAAGTTGATGATAAGAAGAAAGCGAAAAGAATGAAAAAGAAAGAAGGTGAAAAGAAGATTGAAGGTGCAGTTGACTGGATACTAACTTCCAGTAAATATTTTACAGTTGCAATAATCGAACGACCCGATACAAAAGTTAAGGCGGATGGTATTTATTATTTTATTTTAAAGAACGACAAATTAAACATTGGTCTTTATTATGATAGTTTAAAATTAGCACCTTCAGAGTCAAAGACTATTAAGTTAAAATCTTACCTTGGTCCGAAGCAGAAGGCAGAAGTCCAAAAATTTGACGAAGACCTAACTGAAATCACATCATTCAAAGTAATTGCAGGTCTTGGATTTATTTCTGATTTCTTATTAGTATTGATGAAATTTTTATACCGTTTCATCCCTAATTATGGTGTTGTAATTATAATAATCACACTTCTTTTTAAGCTGGTCTTCTATCCACTTACTCATAAAAGCATGAAGTCAATGAAGAAGATGCAGGATATTCAGCCAATTCTTCAAGACCTTCAAAAACGGTATAAAGATGATCCCAAACAGCTTCAGCAGGAAACCATGCGTATGTATAAGACATACGGCGTTAACCCGTTCTCGGGTTGTCTTCCGTTATTAATTCAGACGCCGATTTTCATTGCGTTATATACAACCTTTGGCGGCGCGATCGAGTTAAGATGTGCACCATTCTTATTTTGGATTCAGGATTTATCCAGACCTGATACAGTCGCAATGATTTCTAACTTCTCAGTAAATATCCTGCCCATACTTATGGGTGTTGCAATGTTAGGACAGCAGCTGGTCCAGGGTAGTCAAAAGAATCAATCACAACAAACTGCATTTCTTAAGTTCTTACCATTGATGTTCCTCTTTTTCTTCTGGAACTTTCCGTCAGGACTTGTTTTATACTGGTTAATGAATAATATATTTACAATTATTCAAACTATGATCATTAACAAGACCAGTGAGTCGAGTAAAAAACATGAACTTGTTGCAAAATGACACAATTGCCGCAATTGCAACTCCTGAAGGTACAGGGGCAATTGCAATTATAAGAATCTCAGGACTTGATTCAAAGAAGATTCTTGAGAAAGTTTTTAAGCCAAAAAGCAAATCAATTACAATAAAGAACTTAAAACCTCAAAAGACTGTATTAGGAAGTTTTATTCATGGAAAGTCAAATGACTTTATTGATCAGGTAATCGTAGTTTATTATAAAGCCCCACACTCATATACAGGTGAAGATCTTGTAGAAATTAGTATCCATGGCGGAGAATTTATTAAGAAACTTGTTTTAGGTTTAATAATAAAAGCAGGTGCAAAACCAGCAGACCCGGGAGAGTTTACCAAACGCGCTTTCTTAAATGGTAAGATGGACCTGGTTCAAGCGGAGTCAGTTGCGAATCTAATTTCATCGACGACTGAAAAGGCTTATATCCTTGCTAAACGCCACCTGGAAGGGAAACTTTCAAATGACCTTACAAATATAATTCAGGAGTTAATCTCATTAAAGGTAAAGTTGGAATTGGAAATTGATTTCTCTGATGATTATATCAAGCCATTTGAAACCAAAACTCTAATTAAGAATGTAAGAACAATCACTAAGAAATTAGAACTTCTGGAGAAATCATTTCGAAAAGGGAATTTAATTAAAAATGGATTTATCATTTCAATTATCGGTAAACCCAATGTTGGCAAATCCAGTTTATTAAATCTTCTTGTTCGCAAGGAACGTGCAATCGTTACACACTACCCCGGAACAACCAGGGATACGATTGAAGAGATTCTGAACTTAAAAGGGATACCGGTAAAGTTAATTGACACTGCTGGAATTCGGAAATCGGAAGAACCAATTGAAGAAGAAGGAATCCAGAGATCAAAAAGAGCAATTCAGGAAAGTGATTTCCTGATCGGAGTTTTTGACCTCACTCAAACGTTTAGTAAAGAGGATAAAAACATTCTTAATTATATGTTAAAGTCAGGGAAATTCCTGATCATATTAAATAAATGCGATTTAGTTAAGAAAGGTAATATTAAAAAATTTAAAGAAATTAAACATTTAAAAGATGCAATAGTTTTTTCAGCAAAGAATGGAAAGGGTTTAGATAAACTTCTTAAGCACCTTGAAGAGAACTTAATTCATCACCAAACTTCAAACATTGAAGAAACCTCGATTTTAACTGAAGAACGGCATTTTTTCCTTATTCAGGAAGCTTTGAAAAATTTAAGGAAATGTACCGGGAACTTAAAAGAAAACATATCTCCTGAATTTCCCAGTGAAGATATTGGCTTTGCAATTGAAAGCTTGAACAAAATTTTAGGAATAAATATCAACATTGATATCCTCGGTGAGATTTTCTCAAATTTCTGTATAGGTAAATAAATGAAGCAAGTCGCATTCTATACTTTCGGTTGTAAATTAAACCAATATGAAACTGCTGTTTTATCTGAATTATTCATTAAACATGAGTATGAGGTTGTTAACTTCTCGAAATCTTCTGATATCTATATTATAAATTCATGCAGTGTTACAAATAAAGCTGATTATAAAGCGAGAGAATTTATTAGAAAAGCAAGGAAAAATAATCCGGATGCAATATTCATTATAATCGGATGCTCAGTTGAAAATTATCCTGAGAAATTTGATAAGCTTGATTTTATTGATTATTTAATCGGGACAGGTGATAAATTACAGTTCTTCCTTGAAAATATTGAAACTCTTCAAAAGAATTCATCTACTGTTTTCATTAATAAACATGAACCGGAATTTAATAAACCGGAAGATTTCGCTCTATCCAAATTCCTAAATCATACCAGAGCATTTTTAAAGATCCAGGATGGTTGTAATTATGCCTGCACATACTGTGCAGTTCGTCTTGCACGGGGCATGTCAAGAAGTAAACCTGTTTCAAATATAATTGAAGAAATAAATAATTTGATCTCAAACGGTTATAAAGAAATTGTTTTGACAGGTGTTAATCTTGGGTTATACGGTTTGGATTTAAATCAGAAATTAAATTTTGCTGAACTCCTTAAGGTCATCCTAAGCAAAACTGATATAAAGAGATTAAGGATATCATCAATTGACCCGGAAGATGTGAATGATGATTTAATTGAAATATTTAAAAAATTCCCCGACAGACTTTGCCGGCATTTACATATTTCAATCCAAAGTCTTTCTGATAAAATCCTGGTTAGCATGAAGCGGCGGAATTCTGTAAACGATATCATAAACTTGATCGCTAAGTTAAAGAAGGAAAGCCCTGAAATTAATATTGGCGGAGATATAATTGTTGGTTTTCCCGGTGAAACAGAAGAATTATTTCTTAAAACATTAAATACATTAAAGAATATTGATATAAATTATCTGCATATTTTCCCCTATTCACGTCGTGAAAAGACTATTGCAGCAGACCTCCCTGATCAGGTTAATGGAGAAGAAAAGATCCGACGTGTAAAGATTTTAAGAAAATTAAATCAGGAAAAAAAGGATAACTTTTCAAACCGATTTACTAATTTTAAACTGAATTTTTTAATTGAGAACAGGTTAAGTAAATCGGGAAACTTAATTGGAATTTCTGATAATTATTTAAGCGTTGAATTCAACAGCACTAATAAAGAGTATTTCAATCAAGTAGTAGAAGGAGTTATTATTAGTATTAATCCTTTAAAAGGAAAATTATTTAGTCATTAAAATCATGAGGTTATGATGGAACAAATACCAGTTTACCCGGATGTTTTGGAACTTGATAAGGCTGAACTTCACCTGCACCTGGATGGGTCATTAAGGTTGGAGACAATGCTTGAAATCGCTGAGATCGAGAATATTGAAATACCGGGAAATAATACTCTTGCCTTGAAAAAACAGTGTGTTTACGAAAATGAAGAGAACTTCACTTTAACAAAATTCCTTAACTATTTTTATTTCACTTTAAAGTTTCTTCAAACAAAATATGCTTTAACGAGAACTGCGTATGAATTATTAGAAGATCTCTCGCATGAAAACGTTAAGCTTGCAGAGATCAGGTTTGCACCGCAGTTACATCGAATTAACGGTTTAACTTTAGGTGAAGTAGTTGACGCAGTACTTGAAGGTATAAATAAGGGAATGAATGATTTTGATATTAAATCGGGGCTCATCCTTTGTATCTTACGCGGATTAAAATTAAAGCTTGCTCATGAAGTTGTTGATATTGCAGATGAATATAGAGACCGTGGAGTCATTGGTGTTGACCTGGCTGGTGATGAATCGAAGTTCCCGCTTGAAATGTATAGACACCCATTATTAATCGCAGGACAAAAAGGTCTGAATATTACGATTCACGCAGGGGAAACCGGACCTGTTGAAGAAATAAAGACTGCGGTCTTTGACCTCAATGCAAAAAGAATTGGACATGGAATTGCAATTGTTAAAGATCCACCTCTTATTCAAGTTCTTGCGGAGAAGAAAGTAACACTCGAAATCTGCCCAACTTCTAATATTCAAACCTGCGTTGCAAAAAGTTACGCGCATCATCCCGTTAACCTAATATATCAGAAAGGTGGATTGGTGACTATTAATTCAGATAACAGATTAATATCCGATACAAATATCTCAAAAGAACTTTCAAAAATGATTTATTTCTTCCACTGGACCATTGATGATATAAAGAAGGTTATTCAAAATGCCTTCGATGCCTCTTTTATTAAGTAATATTGATAACAACCGGTATTATTTGCATTATATATTATAATGCAGTAGGGGCGACCGGCCGGGCGC